>NZ_BMOD01000025.1 GCF_014646895.1 Deinococcus roseus | reverse complement strand
GGCTTGAGCCGGATGAGGTGAAAGCTTCAAGTCCGGTTCTGAGGGGGCGGGGAGACAGCAATGTTTCCCTGCTACCCGACCACTTCATGCCATCCCGAGCGTGATGCGCACACACGCACCAGAAGGACTGTTGAACAGTTCAATCTGTCCGCCGTGGGCCTCAATGAGTGATTTTGAGAGGGCCAGCCCCAGCCCACTGCCCCCACTTTGTCTTCCCCGGTCAGGGCTGCGGTAAAACCGTTCAAACGCCCTGCTCAGGGCCTCGGAGGTGAATCCAGGACCAGAATCCTCAACCTCAATGGTGAGGTGTTGTGCGTCCACCCTGAGCTGGATGCGTATGTTGCCGTGGGGTGGGGTGTGGCGCAACGCATTGCCCAGCACGTTGCCCAGGACCTGATACAAACGTTGCGGGTCGCCATTCACCCAAACGGGCTCGAGGGCCAGGTCCAGGTGCAACCCGATGTGCTGCCCCTCGGCTTTTGCCGTGAAATCTCCACCAACGCGCTTCAGCAAATCCTGCACCACAAAATGCTGCCGCTCAAGCCGCAATTCTCCAGCTTCAGCCAGAGAAAGCAGCTGCAAATCTTCAATCAGTTTGCCCAGCAGGTCTGCGTGCCCCAGCAGCTTTTCGAGCTCCCCTGGACTGGCTGCCAGAACCCCGTCCCTGACACCTTCAAGCCGTCCCCTGAGCACCGTCACCGGGGTGCGCAGTTCGTGGGCAATGGCGGCAAGGGTGTAGCGCCTTTCCTGCTCGAGCCGTTCAAGCGACGCTGCCATCTGATTGAAGTCTTTGAGCAGCAGGGCGGTTTCATCTTCGCGGCGCTCCAGGCTCTTGTTCAGCGAAACCCGGGCGGAGAAATCGCCGCTGGTCAGCAGGTGTGCGGCCCTGGACAGCTGGGTGAGCGGCCGGGCAAAGCGGCGTGACGACCACCAGGCCAGCAGGGAAGGCAACAACAGGGTCACCCCCAGCAGGAACAAAAAGAACCTGCCTTCCTCTCCCCGGGTCAAACTCAATTTCAGGGCGGCATCGGCCCGAATTCCAGCCTCCTGGAGGACTTGCTCGAACTGCTGGGGGGGAATCCCAAAGCGCCTGGACAGGATTTCAGTGCTGTGCTGATGGGTGCTGGTCAAATAGGCATCGAACATGATGGCCAGCACCAGAAAAACCATCAGGGCGGTCAACAGCACCAGACCCCACAGGGTGAGGGTCAGTTCGGCCCGAATCGAGTGCCAGACCCGGCCAGATTTTTCGACCCCCCTTTGTTGTGGAGCCGCCGTTCCCTGAGGTCCAGTCACACGAGGCCCTTTCATTCCAGCCTCAGGCGAAACCCCACCCCGCGCACGGTTTCAATGATCTTGGGCATTCCCGCCTGATCGAGTTTTTTGCGCAGGTTTCCCAGATGGGTGTCCATCACCCGTTCGAGCGCGTCGGAATCGGGCAGGGCGACTTCCAGCAGTTCGGCCCGGGAAAACGTGCGGTTGGGATGCCGCAGCAGGTGCTCGAGAATGCGGTATTCGGTCAGGGTGGTGTCCAGCCGCACCCCTGAAACCCGGATCCGTACCGCCACCGGGTCCAGTTCGAGTTCACCGTAGCGCAGTGGCTGGGTGCTGGTTTGCATTCCCACCCGGCGCAACACAGCTTTGACCCTGGCCACCACCTCGAGCGGCGAGAACGGTTTGACCACGTAATCGTCTGCACCCAGCTTGAGGCCGAGCAATTTGTCCAGGTCTTCGGCCCGCGCCGTCACCAGGATGATGGGGGTCTGGGCACCTTCCCGGATTTTTCGGAGCACCTCAAAGCCATCAAATCCTGGAAGGTTGACGTCCAGCAGCACCAGATCAGGGCGGGCCGCATGGTGCAAACGCACTGCACCCGGGCCGTCCGCTGCCCGCTCGGTTTGAAAGTGTTCGCGACGCAAGTATGCCTCAAGCAAATCGGCAATGTCAGGCTCGTCCTCGACAATCAAAACCAGCGGGTTTGCATTCACAGTTTTCAGTATATTCACTCTCTGCAAGGTGGTTTCAAGAAACCGTCAAGAAATCTTGGCAATCCTGCTGCGTTGATCCGTAAAACACCAACCCAGGAAACAACCTCCTGTTCTTCTGTTCAATCCTCCGATCAATCCTCCAAATTGTGCAAATCTTGTGTTTTTCCCGAAGGAATCTTGCAGCTAGAGCGGCAAACTGGGAACCAGCAGAGGGGGGTGCGCTGATTCCAGGGTTGCCCCTCACCTTGACAATTCTGCTGCTGGCTGAGCACACGAAAGCAAACGAAGGAGCAAAAAACATGACACGACACCTCCCCAACCACAGCACTTTTCAGAACCTGCAGATCCCTGTGCAAGCCAGAATCGCGGCAGCCTGGACCAGCTTCATGTTCCTTTACATCTATGTTGACATCCTCAACTTCTACAAGCCCGGCGTCATCGACGGCATCCTGAATGGCCTCATCTGGAAGTTCGACATCAGTTCGACCTTGTTGACCATCTTCCTGGTGTCCGTGTCGGTTCCGGCCATGATGGTGTGGCTCTCCATGACGCTGCCCGCCCGGGTGAACCGCGCCACCAACCTCGTCATTGCAACGCTTCTGATCCCCTACTCCATGTTCAACGCGGCAGGGGCATCCTGGGAATGGGCCGCCTTCTATGGCCTTTCCATCGGGATTGAGGTGCTGCTGCTGGCTTTCATCCTGCGCTCCGCCTGGACCTGGCCCCGCACGCATTCTGAAGCTGCCACTGTCCCGACGGTTGACCGGCTGCGACAGTAAACAGAGGCTTCTGGTCAAGTGGGTCAGGAGGGGGTTAGGGTAGCTGTCACCAGGTATCAAGTGGCCTTTTTTGCTTTTACACCACCAGCAGAACCGGAACTCCCAGGGTCATCTCAAATGACCTGGTGGGCTTTCCATTGTTCCGTGTGACCTGCCCTGACCCCACAACTTCTAGCGGTAAGCTCGATCAAGTCAAACACACCCTCAGATCTGCCGCTCTCGACCCGGCACCCGGCTCAGCACCCTGTCCACCAGACCCAAACGTGGGTTGGCCACCAGACACACGTAACCTTCAATGGGATTTGGATGCACCTGCAACACCAGCAATGTGTGCGACCCATGCCGGGCAACCCCATCCAGAATCGCCGTTTCCACCACGTCCCCACTGGCCCCCTGCATCTCCAGCAGGTCCATCCCCAGTTTCTCCCGGGCCACCTTCCTCAGGTCCTGCCCAAAAAACCCCTCCCCCTGAGGGCCAAAATGCCAGGTCAGGTCTGATAGGGTGGTGATTTCTTTTGCCATGCTGCGGGGCACATCATCAAAATGCAAAGTGCGAATGTTCGGGTGTTCCATGGGGCCCTCTCAGGGTGATCAAACAATGTCCCTCTGTTGTACGCTGTTTCCTCCCTGAAGTCTGTACAAAACCAACTGCACCTCTGACCTCTGCTCCCATGGACCTTCATGAAGCTGCAGGGATTCCCCGGCCCCTCACGGCACAGCCTTGAAAGCAGCTTTTCCCTCGCCCTTCAGACCACTCTGGGTGCACCTGAGGGGTTTCTTTTGTTCAGCTCAATTCCCGTTGGGCAGGCAGCCGGACCACCACTGTGGTGCCGACCCCCACCTTGCTTTCCAGTTGGATGGTCCCCCCATGCTCGTCCACAATCGTCCGGGCAATCGCAAGGCCCAGACCTGTTCCCCCCGGATCTTTGCCGAGCCTCTGGTGGCTGGCCCGGTAGAAGCGCTCAAAGACCTTTTCCAGGTCCTCCTCGGGAATGCCAATCCCGGTGTCCTGCACCCGCAGTTCCACTTCTGCGCCCCCACAGGTCATGCTGAGGGTGACTTTCGACCCTGGGGCCAACTCCTCAGAACCGTGTAGTGTTGCTCCCACGTCCGCACGCACGAGCAACACTGCCCCTTGATGGGATGGGCTGGCCTTCAGGATGCCTTTCACATCCTGCAAAGTGTGTCCCTGAGCATCTCTCAAAACCTGCAGGTTTCTCTGCTTGCGATCGAAAGCAAACTGCCCTTGAATCCCACCCCACACTTCTCTCGCCAGTTCCTGCAAGGAATTCCAGGGGGCAATCAGGGTGGTTCGCCAGGGCTGGATGTCTGGAAAACCTGCGATTTCTTGCAGGTCCCCTGCAGATCCAGCAACCACCAGAGGCCACATGAAAGCCTCCTGGGTGAGCAGCAAAGCGTCTCTTAAGCAAGCAAACTGCCCATCCCGAACAAAGGGGAACCCAAAACGGAACTTTTCGTGCAGGCTGCCCTGGTGACCTCGATAGAGGCGGATGTGTGTGCCTCCCAGATGCAACACCCACTAATGAACGGTCCGGGCAAGATCATAAAGCACAGGACGAAGCATCCATTGGGGCGCAACCACCATGGTTGTGGCAACTGGACTGTACAGAGGATGCACGTGCACGAAGCCTCTGTTGGCATACACCACCATTCCCGCCGCTTCTACAGGATGCCTCAACAGCACTGAAGCCCCCTCCAGGTTGCCCAGCAGGGCCTCCAGCACCCAGGCTTCGTGCTCCTCCAGCAAGCGAGACCCCACCTGAGACACCAGATCTCTCAGACACATGAAGTCACCCCTCAGTCCCGGGGCATGCCAGGGCAAGGTCAAAGTGACACTCGGGTTGTCTGGTTCCGCAAAAAGCACTTTGCGTGCCACAGCAGTGAGAGATGTGCTCTTCATGTCAACTCCTTCCAAAAAGGCACGGACTTTCGCGCTGTGTCCGTGCCTGTCATCCAACCGATGAACTGTGAATGCATTCAAGGTAGCTCCCAGGAGTTACCTGGGTGTTACCAGCAACAGTTCCGTAGATGTGTGGAGGGTGCTGTTTCGACATGTTTTGCAGGCGGGTTCTGGTTAACGAACCGCACCCCATGCGGAGGAGACCCTCACAACCTGACAGCTGCAAACCATCGTTTTCCTGAACGGAGGATGACCTGCAAAAGCCTGCTTCTCATGTGAACCTGATGGACTGGGGCTTCAGGCATTCCGCATCCATCAATTCATCTTTGTGGGCCGCATGTGCATTTATGCACTGGTGCCCAGAGGAACCACCTTGCAGGGCACAACAGGTCAACTGGAAATCCTCTCCTTACAGTGACCCCTCCGCATCATCCTTCTGGACGGTCCTGATGCTCCAACCGACATGCCACTGCACCGCTGGTGCTCTTTTGTTGCAGTGAGCTTGGAGGTTTGGGGGACCGAACCCAAACCCCTTTTCGCGTGAGAACGCCGGGAACCCCGGCGTTCTCTGCATCCTTCAGGAGGTTCCATGAACCATGAATTGTTGCTGCCCATCTTGCGTCGCCTGCTCACCGAGATTGTCCGTTTGCGGTTCAAGGACCAGTACACCCGCCATCGGCAGATGCAGGTGGACCTTGCCGACCACGACATTCGCGCCAGACTGGCGGACATGGAGGCCCTGGTCATTCCCCTGCTGGGTCTGCAGAACACTGAGCAGGTGATTCTGGAGGCCTTGCGGGAGGCGCGAGCACCCAGCCCTGATGTGCCCCTGGCTTTCAGGGCACCTGAAAGTGCTGTTCCAGCAGGTCCCTGAACACTGTAAATTCCTCATCTGTGACATACAGGATCACCTTGAAGTGGCGTTTCTGGTGCAACACGGCTTCCACATTGACCTGCTGGCCTGTGAGGGTCTCAATCCAGTTTCCAAGCGCCACCGGTTCCCACAGTTGGGAGTCTTGCTTGCTGGTGTGAAGCTCCAGGTGATGCATTTGTGGATTCATCCCTCATTGTGGATGTGCAAGGGGAAGATCTCCAAAAGGCATGATTGATCCTTCTGCAATGCTGCAAGATGGAACTCCTGAAGAAACATGATGGAAATGCGGACCCCCCAGAGCACCCGGAGTGATCTGGCATGCAGTTGGCCTGGGCCTCAAAGTCAGAGGGTCAGCAGGATTCAGGGGACAGTCTTACGCCTTTTGCCCATCTCCTGAGCCTCTTTCCTCAGGATTGCTGCACCGTGTTCTGAATGTCCACCACCATCTGGTTGATCAACGCCCCCACACCATCATCAAACGCAAAACGGGAGAACCTCAGCAGGCAACGGTCTTCATGCCACACTTCACAGGCCACAGCTTCCCCGGGGCGACTGCCAGGGTGAACCAACCTGGGGGGATGAATCACAGTTTCCGTGGCATCCCTCCACACAAAGAAATAACCGTTGTTTTCCAGGTGCTCAACAACACCCTTCTGGTGTTCCGTGAGGTGATCTTTCCAGAGTTCAACTTTGAAGTCATCCATGGCCCATCCTCTTCCCTGCACCTGAAGCCTGCAGAAATAAAGCGAGCAAAACCATCATTTGTGGAGGCAATCCATCAATGCAAGAGAATGGCCTTGTGAAGGCTCACCCCCCTCACTTGCTGGCATGTTGGTATGAAACATGAATCGACTTGTCCTTTCTCAAGCCAAACAGGAATTTCTGGCCGGAACAGGGTGCAGCAGTCCGGCTCAGGCCATCGAGTTTGGCCTGAGAACCCTGCAAGAGTGGACTTCAATCCTTGATCGCTGCCAGAGGACCTCAGAGGAGCTCAGGCATCAGGGGAAACCTCAAGGCAGACCTCCTGGTCGGTCAAAACGCCAGGCATCCTGACAGGGTCCTGGAGGGTCTGGCTTTGTTGGCAACCCTTCCTTTTCGGAGGTTGCCTGCATCCTTGAGGGTTGATTGACTTTCAGGGGCTGCGTCAGATCCTCTGAAGCTCGTTTTGCGACGCTGTCAACCTGAACATCCTTCAGCAGGAGTAACCTGCTGGTAACTCCTCCCCTTCATGCTGAAACTGTCAGGTGCGGACTCTCCGGCACCTGAGGTCTCATGTCGGGTTCTGCCCCGGTGTGCCCCAGCATGGTCTTGCAGACCTGTAAGAACAAGGAGGTGCATGATGTCCATGATGCAAAAAACCCAGGCGGTGGTTGCGCTGGTGCTGATGTTGCTTTGCAGTGCTGGAACGTTCGTGGTGTCCAATGCAGGTCGGTTGGCCCTGGGGGTGTTCCCGGTCACGGTGACCCTGATGTGGGTCTACCTGATCAGTGTCCTGCTGCTGGGCGCGGCGGTGCTGGTGAGCAGCACCTTCGCTGTGAGGGTGTCAACCTGGCTGGGGTTTGGATACGCCCTGATGGCCTTCATGGGCATTTTTACCCCGTCTCTGCTGGACCTGCCTTTGCAGGGCGGGAACCTGTGGATGCACCTGCTGGTGGCCCTGACCCTGTTGTACACCTGGTTGATCCTTCCGGACCAGACGGCAGTTCGCAAACCCGCCCATCCCGCATGAGGGATGAACCCTGCCCAATCGCCCCTCTCGGCCGGGCGGTTGGGCCCATTGTTGTACTGCATGCCCAGCAAAATCCAGACTGCAGGTCTCAAACAGATCAGGCCGTTTTTTAAATCAAACGCAGGGTTTTGAGAAGTGAATCCAAAATGTGATTCTCCTATTTATTTTATGCAAATTTATTTCATGCAAAGCGAAAATCCAACCCATGTGCCGTTCTTTGAAGCATTCTCCACCACAAAATCATTTCCGGATGCCCCACTCATATTGATGCCTTAGACTTGTTTTGAACCACCAGACAACCAGCGTTGCATGATGTCATGCACCCCTGCTGCAGGAATGAAGCCTGCACATGCGATGGGCCGTTCTGGATGAAATTCTTCATTTTCATCTGCATCCCTTTAAATTTCAGGAGGTCATCATGACCCAGCCAAAACCCGAACCCTCCATTCCTGTTCTTCCCTTAGAGCCCCGCACGGAAACCCTGCGCCGTCCGGCATCCCAGATGCCCGCAGTTCCACCGATGATGCCCGGGGAACTGCCTGAGGTCGACCCCAGAATTCAAAGAGACATCGATTTTCCCCTCAAGAGCTGAAACAGCCCCTGCCAGCCCCCCACAATTCCGGGCACCCTGTGTGCCCCTTCTTTTGAATGAGGTCAGTCGCCTCCATGAATCGAGAAAACCATGAATCCCATGCCTGCACCCTTCCAGCCGCTTGAACAATTGACCGCCAACCTGCAGAACTTTCCCGGCTTGTGCTTCCGTCTGCAAGAACAATTCAAACAGGCTGCCATTCAACACTGCTTCCACATGGCTGGAATTCCGTCCTATCAGCTGCTGTCAGATGGCACCATCGGGGTGGGTTTTGAAACCGAAAATCCCCAGTATCGACCCGATGACCTCATCGACCTGAACATGGCCCATGCCGTGCCAGATCTCTACCCTGGCACACGACAGGCCAGAATACAGGTGGCTTTCACCGAAATGGGCCAGATGTGGTTCAGGCTGCTTGATGGCCCCTGGCAGGGCCTCCAGGAAGCTGCCATGCAGTTTGACCGGGCCTTTTTTGGGATCACCTCCCCGCCCCTGGTGCACGAGTATGTGCGGGTCAAACGCTAGGAACCGGTTCATCCGGTCAAGGAGGCTTCATGGATGCGTCTCCTCCAGTCCAGCCTTTTGAAGCAGAACGTTTCAACCTGGAGGTGCAGACCCTCGGGATCACCCGTGTGCTCGTCAATGGGAATGAACCCCAGTGGCATGCCCAGGGGGCCAGAGAGGTCTTCTTTTACCTGCTTTCCCATCCTGCAGGTCGCACCCGGGATCAGGTGGTGCGTGAGGTGTGGAACGTCGAACCCGGAACCCTGATCAACACCCGCTTCCGGGTGACGGTCTTTCGGATCCGGCAGGCCCTGCACGCCCAGGACAGTGTGCTCGAGGAGCATGGGGTGTATCACCTCAATGACCTCATTGTGCAGGTCAGCGATGTGCAGCGTTTCCGTGCTGGTCTCAAAGACGTCCGGCATCACACGGATCCAGGGCTGCAAATGCAGGGGCTGAAAGACACCCTTGAACACTACCAGGGGCTTTACCTGTGTGAACTCAGCAGCGACTGGGTGCTGGGCATCCGGGCAGACCTGCAGGCCAAACAGGCCCGCGCCCTGCTGCATCTGGCCCGCCTCCTGTGTGAGCGCCTGGAGTGCAAAAGCTCCATCGCTGCCCGCCAGCAGGCCCTGCATGCCGACCCCTACCTCGGGGAGCACCACCACCAGGACCTGATGCGCTGCATGTCCCAGATGTACAGCAAGTTTGATGCCATTGAGCATTACCGCAGGTTCGTGTTGCTGCTGAAAATGGAAGTGCAAGACACCCCCATGCCTGAAACCGTGCAACTTGCAGAGGACATCAAGAACAACCTCCTGCTTGCCGTTCCCTGCGCCAGGGACACGCTGGATCTTGAACGGGGTTGCGTTCTTCGACAGTGGTGTGGACAGGCCAACTTTGATGAAACCCCGTTCCAGTCCTGATCTGAACCAGAAAAAACCCCTTGCCGTTGAAAGCAGGGGTTCTCTTTGTGGGTCACCACAATGGCATCAGGCCATGGGAACAGGAGGTGATGGGCGTCTTCGCTGCAGGATGTCAGGATGTCCCTGATCCCTGTCTTCATCTGCAGCCTTCAGGTGCCGCCGGGCGTCCTGGAAGGTGTGGTACCACCCCAGTGCGAAATAGAGCAGGATGGCACCGGCCAGGGTGCTCCCCAGAGAAATCCAGAGTGCTTTCATGTGGTCCTCCTTGGTCTGAGAGGGCGATCGGCAGGGGAGTCTTTCCCCTGTACCCTTTGACCTTAAAAGGGTGATGTTACCAGGGTGTTACCTGCTGAAATCCTCCTGCTGAGGGAACGCTCAGGCAGGGTAACTTGCTGGTAACAGGATGGACCGATCATGAAGCCAGGGAAACCTTCAACTCCATCGCTCGCTTTTTCCTGAACGCCCTTCAGAGAACCACACCAGGGTGCTGAACCCCTGCAGGAATGAACAGAAGAAAGGAAAGACCTGATGGAACATTTTGTCCGCCGTCTCGATGCCTGGGTGGCCCTGTTGCTGATGGGCCTGAGCATTCTCGCCACCTTCAAGGTGGCGGGTTCAGGCCAGCTTTTTGAAGTGTTCACGGTGAACCGCACCCTGGTGTGGGTCTATCTGCTTTCAGCCATCCTGCTGATGGGAGGCGTTCTGACCCGCGACCAGACGGCCCACACGGCTTCTGCCAGTCTGGGATTCTTTTTTGTGGTGCTGGCGGTGCTGGGCATCGGCACATCCTCTCTGCTGGACCTGCCCCTCTCAAGGGGAAACATGTGGCTGCACTTCGGGGTGGGAATCGCCCTGCTGTACGACTGGAAGGGAACGAACCGCGCCGCATCGAGGATGCCGCCTGAGACCCCACCCTTGCATGAATCCAGCAACGAATCCAGCAACGAATCCAGTGTGACAGGCTCTGCAAGGAGAAAGACATGAAAAGGTCCATGACCCCCGAAAAAAACCCCCCTCCCATGCTGTTCCTGAGCCTTCCTGAAGCGGATGTGCCTGTGGCCAGCAAACGGGTGCAGGTGATCTTTGCTGCGCCGCAGGTGAAGCAGGCGTTTCACCTGACGGGAGATGTGTCCTGCAGTAGAAATTCAGACGGCACCCTTCAGCTGTCTTTCCGATCTGAGAATCCTGCATACCACCCCAGAGACCTTGAAGACCTCGAGATGCAAGACGACATCCAGGACCTCCTGAATGCTTCAAGCCCTTCTCGCAGGGTGGAGGTGCAGGTGGCGTTCACCCTGCTGGGGCAACTGTACTTCCGCATGCCCGGAGGCAAATGGATGAACCTGCAAGCCATGACGGCTGGATTTGAGCACCTGTTCAGCCGTTCATTCAGCACCCCTGCACCCGTCAGAAAAACATGAGAAACCTTCCTGTTTACCCTCAGGGTTTCCTGATCTGCATTCTTCGACCGGAACACCTTGATGCTGCGCTGGAAGAATTGCATGCTGTGGGCCTGGATGACACCCATGTGCATTTCCAGGATCAGGTTCTGACCCACGACATGGAACGCTTTCAGCTCTTGCAGCACCTGAATTCCTTCAGTGATGTGAGCGTGATCCTGCAAGAACACCTCAAAGCCTGGGAAGAAGGGGGCCTCACCCTGGCGGTGCGCACCCCTTCTAGATCTGAGCAATTGCAGGCCCGTGACATCCTGCTGATTCATCACGGCCAGCAGATGATGTGTTTTGGCCGGGTGGTTCATGAGGTGTTCTGAACAAACCCCTCCGCTGCTGAACTTCTGACTGCAACCCCCCTGCCTGAAAAGGCCTGTGAAGGAGAAACATGTGGAGACGCATTGGATGGAATGGACTGAGCCTGGTTTCCCTGCTGATGGCTGTGACCGTGGTGGTGACCCTGGCAGCATTGATTTACGTGCTGCTCATGCCCACTTTGCAAGCCAGATCGGAAATGGTTTACCAGGTGCTGGTCCTGCTGATGCTGGTGACCCTGGTGTGCATCGTGCTGACGGTGGCCTATCAGGCCTTGTTCTTTGCCTACAGTGAAAACCGGCAGCGGCACAGAAACCGACAGCTGGACCGCTGGGCTGCCGTGTGGAATGAAGTGGTGTTCAATCATGCGCCCATCCCTCACACCCGTGATCCTCTGGCCGCAGATGGCCTGCTCAGCCTGAAAGGCACGCTGCATGGCAGGGTGGGGCAACTTTACGACCAGAGTGGTCTGCTGGCTGCAGACGTGCGGATCCTGCAAGGTCGGGGGGCGGTGTTGCAGAAAATTCAGGTGCTCGAACGCTGGACCTTGCTCTGCGAGCAAAAAACCCACTCGCACCTGCAGGCCATCAGTCACTCCACCCATCCTGAGCTCTCCTTTCTGGGCTTTGCTGCCCTGGCCCGCTCCATGGGGATGAACAGAACCACCGAACCTCTGGTGGCACGTACCTTCACCGAAGTGTTTGTGGGAGAACGTTTCAGTTCAGGTCGGCTGGAACAGCTGCTGGTGTTGCTGGGAGAACAGGGCACCCTCTTGCTCCGGCAGTTGCTGCAAGACCCTTCGGCCCGATTGCAACTGCTGGCCCTGCATGCCCTGGTCTACATTGACACCACGGCCTGTGAAGCCGAGTGCCTGGAATTGCTGTATTCGAAAGACCCGGACGTGCGGGCCTCCAGCCTGAAAGTCCTCTCCCTCAGAGGGGTGCTCCCCGGGACAGGCAGTGACACCGTGATGGGCATGGTGACGGACCCGGTGTGGTTTGTGCGCGCCCAGGCCATGCGGGCCAGTGCCCCCCTGCAAGATCAGAGGGTGCTGCAGGTGCTGTATGACGGCCTTGCAGATGCCTCCTGGTGGGTCAGGCACAACAGCGCTCAGGCCCTGATGTTGCGGGGGCCAGAAGGCCTCCACACCCTGCAAGACGCCCGGTTGCATCACCGCGACCCTTACGCCCGTGACATGGCCCACCAGCACCTGCTGGTGCTCTGACCTGTTCACCCTTCTGCCTTTGCAGGCCCATTTCAATGAATTGAGGTTCCATGATGGATTTGTCTCCCATGTTCACCACCCTTCTGCACATTCTGGAGGTGCTGATTGTTGCTTATTTCGCGTTCCTGAACATCCTGTATGCCATCAGCGTGCTGATTGCCTCCCAGGAAATGGTCCGCACGTCCATGGGAGGTCACCAGAACCTGATGAAATCCCAGCTGGAGAAAGGTTACCACCGTCCCATCAGTGTGCTGGTGCCTGCCTTCAATGAGGAACAGACCATCGAGGCTTCTGTGCGGGCCTTTCTGGGCCTCGATTACCCGGACTTTGAAGTCATCGTCATCAACGATGGTTCCAGTGACCGGACCCTGCAGGTGCTGCTCGATGGGTTTGAATTGCAAAAAAGCGAGGAGTTCCCTTCACGGCTGTTGCCCACCCAGGCCATTCACGGGGTCTACCGCTGCAGCAGGCACCCTCACCTGCTGGTGATCGACAAGGCCAATGGGGGCAAAGGGGACGCACTGAATGTGGGCATCACCCATGCCACCAGACCTCTTTTTTGTGCGGTGGATGCAGACAGCATTCTGGACGCCGAGGCCCTCTTGCAGGTGGCGAGGCAGTTCCTGGAAGACGACCACCTGATTGCAGTGGGGGGAACCGTGCGGGTGATGAACGGGTCACACGTCCGCAACGATGTGGTCCACGAAATGCAACCCCCCAGAAGCTGGCTGGAACGCATTCAGGTGGTGGAGTACACCCGGGCCTTCCTGGCTGGACGCTCCACCTTCAGCATGATGGGCGTGCTCCTGATTGTCTCGGGAGCCTTCGGGCTCTTTTCACGCAAAGCGGTGCTGGACGTGGGAGGTTACCGCACAGACACGGTGGGAGAGGACATGGAACTCGTGGTTCGCCTGCACCGTCAGATGCGGGATCAGAAACTGAACTACCAGATCCGTTACACCATGGATCCCATCTGCTGGACCCAGGTGCCCCAGGACATGGGGATGCTTCGCAAACAGCGCAACCGCTGGCAGCGGGGCCTCCTGGAAACCCTGTGGATCCACAAATCCATGTTCCTGAATCCCAGGTATGGCCGCATCGGGATGTTCAGCCTGCCTTATTACCTGCTCTTTGAGGCTTTTGCTCCTTTGCTGGAGGTGTTCGGGTATGTGCTCACCCTGGTCCTGCTGCTGGTTGGACACCTGGACCGCACATTCGCGGTGCTGTTTCTGACCATGGCCCTGCTGTACGGCATGCTGATCAGCCTGGCATCGCTGGGCATTGAAGGCTTCATGGTTCAACGCTATCCCCGGTTCGGAGACCGGGTCAAGATCATGCTGGCTTCGGTGTTTGAGCAACTGGGCTACCGACAGGTGCTGGTGGTGGAACGCCTGATTGCGACTTTGATGCTGTCCCGCAAAAGGGGCCAGTGGGACACCCAGCAAAGAAAACAAATGGAGGGATGATGCATCAAAGCCCTTCATGCAGGGGGTCCATACAGTCAAGGAAACAAACCCCTGCATGAGCCTTTTGAAAAAGCCTGCTGGATTTCAGCCGGGTCAGTTTCCTGGTTTCAGAAGAACTTTACCGCCAGAGCCTGTCCCAAACGCTGCTGGTCACTGGATGAGGTGGCCGTCAACATGGGTTCACGGGTGCTGGTGGTGAAGTTTTTTCATGAGGTACATCCGCTCATCGGCCAGCTTCAACAACGCCTGGGGGGTCTGGCCTTCCTGTGGAAAGAAGGCCAGACCCAGACTGACCCCGGCAGATTTGAAACCCTGGTGATGCACGTCCTGCATCACCAGCCGGATGCGCTTCTGGAGGGCTCTTCTGTTGCCCACGGCACTGTGCGTCAACATCACGGCAAATTCATCCCCACCCAGTCGGTAGCACACATCCCCGATCCTCATGTGCCTCCTGAGGCCCCGGGAAAAGCTTTGCAGCAACTGGTCTCCCCGAAGGTGTCCGTGCTCGTCGTTGATCTTTTTGAGGCCGTCGATGTCCAGCACCAGCACACCCAGCGGATGCCCGTGGCGGAGGGACTGGGCCATCTGGAGGTCCAGGTCCCGTTCAAACGCCGAACGGTTGGCCAGTCCAGTCAGTCCATCATGGGTGGCAGCGGTTTGCAATTGCCTCCACTGCCGACGCTTCTCCAGGGCCGTCCTCAGGGCCATCAGGGCACGTTCAAACATGTCCTGCACCCCAGTGTTCCAGGGGACACCCAGGCGGTAGGCACAGAACACCAGAGCACGTTCAGATCCGCTGGGGGTCAGGGAAAGCATGGCAACAGACTGCAGGTCTGGAGGATCAAAGCCCAGAAACAGGGGCAGGTTTTCGGGACTGTGTTGCACATGGTCATGGCAGACCGACACGCCAGTGGTGGCCACCTGCCACAAGAGGTCCCTGGCCCGCCTGGCCTGTGAAACTGGGTTCTGCGCCAGCAGGACAGAATCCTGTGGGGGACAAAGGACCATGGTGTCACCTTGTTGTACAGCCAGAAATGATCCATCGGCCTGGGCAGCCTGACTGATGTGGGCGATCACCTGGGTGACCCAGCGTTCAGCGGAAAGAGAGGGGTCTGCCAGCACGGCCATCACCTCCAGCATGGCATTCGCATGCTTCAATTCTGCTTCAAGTTGCACCCAGGTCAGGTTCTCCAGTGGGTGCAAGTGAATCAGTTGCAGCTGCCCTTTTGCCGAAGTCTCCCTCTGGTAGCCATGGGCCTTCTGGACAGCAGGACCAGTGGCGGGCAGGATGCCGCAGGAGGTTTTGCGAAACATTTCGGTGTGACTGAGGAAAAAGTCCAGCAAAGTCAGGTCCTGGACCGTGTGGTCCAGCAACTCAAAATCTCCATTGAAAATCAAGGTGATGGTTTTGGATGTGAGATCTGGATTGGAGGTCATGGAGCAACTCCCTTGAAGGCTCAGGCGGGACATCCGGAGTGGACAAAATCCCAATTCAGTCTAGGTCTTTTGTCAGGCACCCAAACGGATGCAAGGGATGATTCCAGAGAACCCTTGAAGGAAACACAGTATTTAAAGCTGCGGGCAGGCCCCATTCTAGGTGCCGTTCTGCCCAAGACGGCAGCGAAGTATTTCGCGAAAGAACGGCCGTGAAGTGCCAGTTCATTGAACGGCAACAGAAAAACTTCGCTTTACAACCCCTCCTCCCCAAAGTGGATGGCCTGGAAGGGCGGGTCCAGACAGGGAAGACATTGCAGATCAGGAAGATCCCGTATAGGGTTTTTCCCCGAAGGTTCTTACACTGTGGGCCATGACCTCCATTGCCCCAGTGGCCCCTTTGTTTGTGGATCAGGATTTTGCAGCAAGGCTTGAGCAGTTCAACACCCAGGTGGCCGCTGCGTATGTGATGGGATTGCAGAGGCTCAGTCCTGAATCTGAAGCGCAGATCCTGCCTGTGGGAGCGGGGATGGCCCTTTTGATGGGCAGGGACCACCCCATCAACCGCATTTCCGGGGCTGAATTTTCCGGGGGGACGGCCCATGAGTGGCAGCAGGCCGAAGACCTGTACCGTTCCTGTGGCCTCAGTCCTGCTGTTTCTTTTTCTTCTCTGGGAAAGCCAGAGGTGCTGCATGACCTGATGGAACGCCAGTACCGGGTGGCTTCGTTGTCTGGAAAATTTGTGCTGCCGATCCGTGCTTTCAGACCAGAGCCGCTGGCGGGTTTTAGGGTGGAACGGGTGACGGACCGGGAAACCTGGGTGCAGGCGGTGCATCTGGCCTGGGAAATGCAGTGCACGGAAGCTTCGGCACTGTTCAATGTGGTTTCCCTGGAGCGTCCTGGCACCACCTGCCTGGTGGTGCACCAGGGGGATCAAGTGGCTGCGGTGGCCTGTGTGCAGGTGCTTGACGGACTGGCTTTTCTGAATGGAGATGCCACGGTGCCTGCTTTCCGCAGGCAGGGGTTGCACCAGTTGCTGTTGCAGACCCGACTGGCCCTGGCTGCAGAGCAGGGAGCGGAATTTGCTTTGCTGGTGGCGGATGCAGGTTCTGCTTCGGCCCGCCATGTGCAGGCACAGGGGTTTCATCTGGCGTACACCCAGCTCAACCTGCAGCAGGCATGAATTGCATGATTTCATGCAGTTCTGTATTTTTTTGCAAAACCATATTCAAAAGAGACAGCCTTCTGAGGCTGCCCCTGGCGTTTTTCAAGAGCAAAAACAATGTTTTTTGACAGACCAAACAATGTCAAATGATGTAACCCTTTTGTAAATCAGCGCGGCAAAGGCATGCCTCTGGATTTTCCTGTACGTTAAAATTGCTCTCTGGGTGAGATTTTGCACCGAAGGCCATTCCGGGCAACGCTTGCAAATCTGCTGTCTTTCGTTTGCTGGAACTTAAGGTGTTTTCCCTGGCAAAGCTAAGGCATTTCCCTGAAACCTAGACCGATGGTGCCAGAAACCTGATTTTGACCTGTTAGGTTGAACTCGAAATTTATGCACATTCATTCACCCGGTTCATCACAGCCCCTGGATACCTTGCTTGATTTGTGTGCCCTCCGCGCTTCCCAGCAACCCGATCAGATGGGATTCACCTTTCACAGCGAAAACCAGCAGCGCAGCTCCCTGAGTTACCAGCACCTGGATGTGCGGGCCCGCAGCATTGCCGCCGTCCTGCAAGCCACCCTCAAGCCCGGAGACCGCGCCGTGCTGATGTACCCCGCAGGACTGGAGTACATTCAGGCCTTCCTGGGCTGCCTGTATGCCGGGGTGGTGGCCGTTCCTGCCTATCCTCCCGCCTCGGAACGCACCATGGGGCGACTGGATGCCGTGTTGCACGATGCACAGGCCCGCCTGATCCTCAGCACCTCTGCCACAATCAAGGGCCTTCACAGCAAACACCCCCAGCGTCTTGCAGATCCGCGCTGCCAGTGGATGGCCACCGACCAGATCCCCGATGAACAGGCTGCAACGTACCAGCGGCCCCTGGTGCGCCCGGACAGCCTGGCTTTCCTGCAGTACACCTCCGGGTCCACCTCGGCCCCCAAAGGGGTGAAACTCACCCACCAGAACCTGCTCAGCAACCTGAAAACCATCCAGGATGCTTTCAGGTTGCACCAGGACAGCAAAGGCATGATCTGGCTGCCACCTTACCACGACATGGGCCTGATCGGGGGCATCCTCACCCCGCTTTTTGTGGGGTTCGAGGTGCACCTGATGCCTCCGGTGGCCTTCCTGAAAAAACCAGAAAGCTGGTTGCAGCACATCGCAAATGAAAGGGCCACCTGCAGCGGAGGCCCCAACTTCGCTTATGAACTGTGCGTGCAGAAAACCACCCCCGAGTTCCGCGAGACCCTGGACCTGTCCTGCTGGGAAGTGGCATTCTGTGGCGCAGAACCCATCCGACCTGCAGTGTTGCGGCAGTTCTCAGAGGCCTTTCTGACGTCTGGTTTTCAGGAAAAAGCCCTGTATCCCTGCTACGGACTGGCCGAGGCCACCCTGATGGTCACCGGAGGAGACGCCCGTGAACCCTGGATGTCCTCCACCTTCAACCCTGAACAGCTGCAGCAGCACCAGGCCGTTCCAGACCCCCAGGGCCGCGAACTGGTGGGATGCGGACAGGTGCGAGAGGGACTGCAGGTGGACATCCTGGACCCCCAGACCGGACTGCCCCTCCCGGAGGGAAAAATTGGGGAGATTGTGGTGTCTGGACCCAGTGTCAGCCCTGGCTACTGGCACAAACCCCCCAGGGCAGAAGCTGGTTTTCCCACCGGAGACCTGGGTTTCCTGTGGCAGCAGGAACTGTTCGTCACGGGCCGCATCAAGGAAGTGCTGATCGTGCGGGGGCGCAACCACTACCCGCAGGACATCGAAGCCACGGTGCAATCCAGCCATGCTGCCCTGGAACCCGGAGCAGGGGTGGCGTTCACCGATGAAGCGGGAGAACTGGTGGTGGTGCAGGAGGTGCGCCGCTCCCACCGCAAAACCGACCTGGGGGGGGTGCTGCAGGATGTGCGTGAAGCGGTGGCCCTGGAGCACCAGTTGCAGTTGCGGCACCTGCTGCTGGTTCCTCCTGGCAGCCTGGAGAAGACCTCCAGCGGAAAACTGCAACGCACCCTGACCCGTGCACGCTTTCTGCAAAGTGAAATTGTTGCTCTGGAAGGTGCAAAGTCCCTTGAAACGCCTGCTGCTCCGCAGGATCCCCTCTCCCTGCAACTCATGCAACTGGGACCCTTTGCTGCCCATGAGCTGCAAGATGACCTCTCCCTTCTGCAACTGGGTCTGGATTCGCTGAAACTCATGGAGTTCCAGCACTGGCTGTCTGCACGTTCTGAAGTTTCACTGGAAGATTTGCTTGCGGGGATGTCCATCCGGGAGATCCGCCAGCAACTGAAAAACCCTGCGGAAAACCAGCCTGCAGTGGCCCTCACCTCGCCGGAAACGTCTGCTCCCTTTCCCCTCAGCCCGGAACAGCGGCAATTCTGGTTGTTGGATGCTTTCCTGCAATCCCATCAGGCCACCCATGCCAGCCACATCACCGCTCGCATCGCCCTGGAAGGCCCCTGGACCCCGAACCTCTTGCAAGGGCGTCTGACCCAGCTGGTTTTCAGTCATCCGGTTTTGCGCACCTCTTACCACCTTGCTGCTTCAGGCCCCCTGCAGCAATTGGAAGCACCTTACACCCCCGACCTTCCCCTGCTGGACCTGCAAAACCTGCAGGCAGACCAGCAGGAGCGGGTGATGGCGAAGGTGCTGGAAGGCCTCAGCGAAGATCCCATCGACCTGACCGGACCTTGCATGCTCAGGGCCATGCTTTTCCAGTGTGGACATGAACGGTTTGAACTGGGCGTGACGCTGCACCACATTGCCGGAGATTACTTCTCGCTGGAGGTGTTGCTGCAGGGCCTGCTGAACCAGACCCCCACAGCGGCTTCCTATCAGGAGCATGTGCAGCACCAGCAACCCCCGACAGCAGGGCACCTGCAGTACTGGGAAACCCAGTTTGCAGGCGCACGCCCTGCCGTTGCCTTCCCAGATCCTCTGTCTGCCGTGGACCGGCTCAGCAGGCACACGGAAGTGCTGCCCTGGAGCCGCTGGGAGCAGGTGAAAAAGCATGCCCGCGCGCAACAGATGACCCCCTTCATGGTGCTGCTCTCTGCGTACCATCTGGCCCTCCACCAGCACAGCAGGGCAGAGCAGGTCATGACTGGTGTGGTGGTTTCAGGCCGCCGGGGAAACTGGCAGCACACGGCAGGTTGTTTTGTGAATGTGCTCCCGGTGCGCAGTCATTGGTCAGGCCAGATCCCTGCAGAACGCTTTGGCAGCGAGATGCGCCAGACGGTGCTCGCTGGCCTGAAGCACCTGCTGCCTTATGAAGTGCTGCTGCCCGGATTGCGTGAAGCAGACCGCAATGCCACTCCCCTGAACGCAGGTTTTGTGATGCAGGGCCTGGAACGCATCCCGGAAATCACCCGGCAAAACCTCACGGCACGCCTGCAAGGGGTGGTGCCCGCCAGCATGACCCAGCAGGACTTGCGCCTCACGGTGGGTGAAACAGTCCACCCGGAAGGCGTGCGCCTAGACTGGGACTGCAAATGGCCCCTCAGAAAAGTGGTCCATGAACTCTCTGTGCTGTTCAACCAGAGCCTGGATGCCCTGCTGAACGGGGAAACCCTGGAGTTGCAACCCCGGACTGCTGAAAATGCACCCTCCCAGCAAAAACCCACCCGGACGGCCCGCGACAGCCTGGAAAGGGTGCTGCAGCACCTCTGGCAGAAGGTGCTGGGCTTGCCTGAAGTGGGAATCCAGGACAGTTTCTTTGAACTGGGAGGCAGTTCTTTGCAGGTGGTGCAACTCTGGACCCATTTAAATGGGCATTTTGGGGTGATGCTGCCCCAGCAGGTGTTTTTCGATGGTCGCCTCACCATCGAGAAGACCGCAAAGGTGCTGCGGGACCTGGGGATTCGGGTGGTTGAGGAGCCCATATTTGCACCCCAGACCAGAAGCCATCAGCCTGAGAAGCCACCCAGAACGCTGAACGCCCACCAGACCCTCTCTTTGCTGCTGCAGCAATTGCAGCCCTCCGACCTGCAACACCATGTCCGGCTGTGGGAAGGGCCAGCCGTGGACCCTGAAACGCTGAAAGGCTGGGTTCAGGAGGCGCTGGAAGCCACCCCTGAGTTGCACACGGTGGTGGACCTGAACGGAGCACGTGCAGTCCCTGCAGGTGTGGTTGCCCATCAGCACAGCGAAAACAAGCCAGAAAACCTGACCTCCTGGCTGGAGGTGCAGCTGCACAGCCCTTTTGACCTGCAGCACCCGCCACTCCTGCGCTCTTTCAGTGCCAGTCTGCCACAAGGCATGCTGTTCGGACTGGTGGCGCACCCGCTGGGCCTGGATGAAGCTGCGCTGGATGTGTTTGCAGCACAGGTGTCCCGGCGTTCGCGGGGTCTTCCTCTGCTGGAGGACAGCCCACAAACGGACCTGCCTGCAGGGGATGGGGTTCCTGCTGAACTCCCTGCTTCTTATGCCCGACCTGCCCGGCCCCACTGGAAGGCGGCACAACGGACCTTCCAGTGGCCGCATGCCCTCAGAAAGCTGGATGCAAAAACTGCTTTTGCGGCTTTTCAGGTGCTGATTTACCGCCTGGGTGGGCAGGAGAACTTCTGGCTGTCCCATCAAAGCAGGGCCGTTGCCGTGCACATCACGGGTCAGATGTCTTTTGTAGACCTGATGCAGCAGGAACAGAAAACCCTGTCCAATGCAGGGTTGTGGCAGCAGGCGAATCTGTCCGGGGTTCCCCGCCAGCATCCGGTATGCCCGCTGGCTTTCACGGCTGCAGACCCTCTTTGGCTGGGTGAAGGGCTGCTGCTGGAACGGTTTGCCCACATGCCGCACCGCCTGCATGACCTGAGGGTGCAGTTCACGCCAGAGCAGCTGACGCTGGAATACCGCACCGAACTGTTCAGCGAGAAAGCCGTGCAGACCCTGCTGGATCAGTATGTTTGCCTGCTGCAGGGCCTCACCGCCTTCCCGGAACGGCCCGTGCAGGACCACCCCATGGGTGTTGCGGTGGTGGGGCAGGGAGAGCAAAGGCAGGTTCCGCAGCATCACCTGCTGCAGGCCTTTCAGCGTCAGGCCATGCTGAACCCCCACAAAGTGGCTGTGCGCTCCCGGCAGGAAGACCTCAGTTACTCCGAGCTGGACCGACAATCCAGCAGGCTGGCCCACCAGTTGCTGCAGCAGGGCATCACCCCAGCAGACCGGGTGGGCATCTGCCTGGAGCGCAGCCCCCAGATGCTGCTGGCCCTGCTGGCCGTGCTGAAAAGCGGAGCGGCTTATGTGCCGCTGGATCCCCGTTTCCCCCGGGACCGACTGGAATACATCCTGCAGGATGCCCAGCTGAAAGCCCTCATCACCAGCCAGCCCCTGCAGCAGGAATTCCAGTTTCCCTGTGAGGTTTTGCTGCTGCAGGGGCTGGCAGACACCCTGGCCCGGCAACCCGACACTGCGCCTGCCCTGAACTGCAGCGGGGAAGATCTGGCCTACCTGATGTACACCTCCGGTTCAACAGGTGCGCCCAAAGGGGTGATGGTGAACCGGGCAGGACTCGACAACTTCCTGCTGTCCATGCAGGAGCGTCCTGGCCTCACAGAAGAAGATGTGCTGCTGGCCGTGACAACCCTGTCTTTTGACATTGCGGGCCTGGAGCTGTTCCTGCCTCTCACGGTGGGCGCAACGGTGCTGCTGGCCTCCAGAGAAGAAGCCATGTACGGCCCTGCTCTGATGGAACTGGCCCGGACAGCCACAGTGATGCAGGCCACCCCGGTCACCTGGCGCATGCTGCTGGATGCTGGCTGGACACCCGAAAAACCCTTCAAAGCCTTGATCGGAGGAGAGGCCCTGCCCGCCCAGCTGGCTGCAGAAATACTGGCTCTGGGGGTGGAGCTGTGGAACATGTACGGACCCACCGAAACCACCATCTGGTCCACGCTGCAACGCATGCTGCCAGAGGCACCCATCACCCTGGGTCAGCCCATTCTGAACACCTCCCTGCACGTGCTGGACGAACAGCTCAGACCTGTCCCTGCCGGAGCGGTGGGGGAACTGTGGATTGGCGGTCTGGGGGTGGCGAAAGGCTACTGGAACCGCCCGGAACTCACCGAATCCCGTTTTGTGCAGCAGGGTGAGGAAAGGCTGTACTGCACCGGTGACCTGGTGCGGGTGCAAGAGGGGCAACTGCTTTATGTGGGGCGCAGCGACCACCAGCTGAAAGTCCGGGGTTTCCGCATTGAACCCGGAGAAATTGAAGCGGTGCTGTGCCGTCACCCGCAGGTGCAACAGGCGGTGGTGCTGCCGGTGCAGGTGGGTGGTGAAATCCAGCTTGCTGCTTACCTGCAAACCTCTACCCCCATCAGTGCAGTGGAATTGCGCCAGCACCTCGGGCAATTTTTGCCGCCCCACATGGTTCCTGCCCATTTTGAGTTTGTGCAGCACTTTCCCCTCACCCCCAACGGCAAGGTGGACCGCAAGCAACTGAAACCCACCTGGATTCCTGCACCGCTGGACACCTCACCCCCAACCACCCCCACCGAGCACAGCCTGCATGGGGTGTTTTCCGGTCTGCTGGGCATCAACCCGGTGGGCATCCATGAAGATTTCTTTGCGCTGGGCGGGGACATTCACGCACTCCTGCACCTGCAACAGCAGGCAGAAACCCTCTGTGGGCAGCGCCTCAACCTCAGCGAAGCGCTGTTTGAACCCCTCACCATCCACCACCTGGGCAGCCGCCTGGATGTGCAGATGCTGCAGGACGCAGATCCTGACTTGCTGGCCCAGTTGCTGGGTGAGCTGGATCTGTCCTGATGCCTGATTTGACTTGGAGCCCCCATGACCCAGAATGACCTCCTGAAAAACCTGACCCCCGAACAGCGCCAGAAGGTGCTGGAACGGCTGCGGGAACGGCAGGCCACAGCGCCCAGAACTTATCCCATGACCCCCGCCCAGCAGCGCCTGTACTTCCTGTCGGAGTTGCGTCCCAGCCGGGCCTACAACATGGCCACGGCCCTGGAACTGCAGGGAAACCTGGAGGTTTCGCGCCTGAAAACGGCCCTGCAGCACCTCGTTCAGCGCCATGAAGCCCTCAGAACCACCTTCCAGCAGGACGGCGAACGGTTTTTGCAGGTGGTGCATGCTGATCTGGAAGTGCCTTTTCAGATGCTGGACTTCAGCCAGGAAAGCCCTGAACGCACAGAACAGATGCTGCTGCAGGAGGCCCGCACCCTCTTTGACCTGCGCACCGGACCCCTGCTGCGCATTTCGCTGATTCACCATTCTGACGTGCAGCACACCCTTTCCCTGGTGGTGCACCACAGCGTGGCCGATGGCTGGTCTCTGGGGTTGCTGCTGCAGGACCTGCGTGCCCTGTATGCAGGTCAACGTTTGCCTGCACCCTCCCAGACGTTTGGGGCGTATGCCAGCCTGCAACAGGTTCAATCCGCAGAGGATGCTTCCCTGACCCAGTGGAAAGAACGTCTGGCTGGACCGCTGCCCCTGCTGAACCTGCCCCTGGACCACCCCAGGCCTGCCCTGCAGGGGGACGATGGGGATGCGGTGGTGCTGCAACTGGACAGCGAACTCGCAGGTCTGCTGCGTTCAGAGGCCCGCAGGCAGAATCTGACCCCCTTCATGGTGCTGCTGACGGCCTATCAGGTGCTGCTGTGCAAATCCAGCGGTCAGCAGGAGGTGACCACTGGCACCCCCACCCTGGGCCGCTCCCGCGCGGAATGGCAGAACACCGTGGGGTACTTTGCCAACACCGTGGTGTTGCGCTCAGACCTGCCGGAAACCCTCACCGTGCAGCAGGCCTTCCAGAAGGTGAAAGGCACCACCCTCAGTGCCCTGGAACACCAGCAGGTGCCTTTTGAGCGGGTGCTGGAAACGCTGGAGGTGGAGCGCGACTTCAGTCACAGCCCGCTGTTTCAGGCGATGTTCGCCCATCAGGTGACGCCCCTGAGTGCTTTTTCCATGGGTGAAATGACCGTCACCCCCAGGGAAGTCCTGAACCAGACCGCCAAGTTTGATGTGCAGCTGCTGGTTTTTGAGGAAGGCAACGCTTTCCGTTGCATCTTTGAGTACAGCACCGAACTTTTTGAGCACAATTCGGTGCAGCTGCTGGCCCAGCATTACCAGCACCTCTTGAAAGAAATGCTGCTGAACCCCACTGCAAAACTGGGTGAACTGGATTTCCTGACGCAGGCGGACCGCGAGACCCTGCAGCAATGGAACAGCACAGAAGTGCTGCTGCAAGGCCCCCTCCTGCTGCACCAGCGCATTGAGCAGCAGGCCCAGAAAACCCCCGATGCTCCAGCGGTGGTCTTTGAACAGAAAACCCTCACATACCACCAGCTGAATCAGCAGGCTGACCTGCTGGCTGCCCACCTGCAGGCCCTGGGGGTGGGGCCAGACATCCCGGTGGCCATTCTGATGGACCGTTCCGGGCACCTTCCGGTGGCCCTGCTGGGCGTGTTGAAAGCCGGAGGAGCTTATGTGCCCCTCGATCCGGGATACCCCCAGGAACGGCTGGCTTACATGCTGCAGGACAGCAAAGCGGGGGTGCTGCTGATCGAGAAAGGCACAGTGCCCGGATGGGTTCCGGAAACCCTGGTGGTTTTGCAGGTGGCAGATCTGCCTCGCCCCCCTCTGGAGGAGGACCTTGCCGTGCCCCTGGACCCGGACAGCCTCGCCTACATCATTTACACTTCCGGGTCCACCGGGCAACCCAAAGGGGTGATGAACACCCACCGGGGCGTGGTGAACCGCCTGCTGTGGATGCAGGACATCTACAGCCTCACTGAAAAAGATCGGGTGTTGCAGAAAACCCCCATGAGCTTCGATGTCTCGGTGTGGGAGTTTTTCTGGCCGCTGATCACCGGGGCCACCCTGGTGCTGGCCCGCCCGGAAGGCCACAGGGATCCCCGTTACCTCTCTGAGGTGATCGAGCAGCAGAAGATCACTGTGTTGCACTTTGTGCCGTCCATGCTGCGGGCGTTCTTGCAGGATTTTGCCCCCGGACGCTGCCCGAGCCTCAGGGAGGTGATGTGCAGCGGGGAAGCCCTGCCGCTGGATGTCACACAGCAGTTTTTTGCGCGCAGCAAGGCAGGACTGCACAACCTGTATGGCCCCACCGAAGCTGCCATTGATGTCACCTTCTGGCCCTGCCAGCAAGACGAAAAGCGCGCCTCGGTGCCGATTGGTCGGCCCATTGCCAACACCAGAATTCACATCGCAGACCAGAATTTGCGCCCGCTGCCGATTGGGATTCCTGGAGAACTGCTGATTGAGGGGACGGGACTGGCCCGGGGCTACCTCGGCAAAGCTGCCCTCACCGCTGAAAAATTCGTGACCCTGCCATCCGGGGAACGGGTGTACCGCACCGGAGACCTTGCCCGCTGGAACGCGCGGGGCGAACTGGAATTTCTGGGGCGGCTGGACCACCAGGTGAAAATCCGTGGTTTTCGCATCGAACTCGGGGAAATCGAGGTGGCCCTGAAAAGCCTGTCTGGTGTGCAGGACGCTGCCGTGATGCCCCGCACTTTTGCAGGGGCAGAGCAACTGGTGGCTTACATGGTTTCTGCTGAACCGCTGCAAGCCAGCAAGGTGCGCGGCCAGCTTTCCCGCACCCTGCCCGAACACATGGTGCCGCAGCATGTGGTGTTCCTTGAGGCATTGCCCCTCAGTCCCAACGGCAAGCTGGACCGCAAAAACCTGCCCCTGCCAGATCTGACGGTGCAACAGCAGGCTTACGTGGCCCCCAGCACAGCACAGGAAAAAGACCTGGCAGACATCTGGGCACAGGTGCTGGGCGTGGAGAAAGTGGGCCTGGACGATGGTTTCTTTGCGCTGGGAGGAGACTCCATCCGCAGCCTCACGGTGATTTCCCGTGCCCGTGAAAAAGGCCTGGGCCTCACCCTGCAGCAGCTTTTCCAGCATCCCACCCTGCGGGAACTGGCGGCAAGCCTGCAAGATGGCGTTGCAGAGACAGAAACCACAGTTCCCTTTTCCCTCGTCCCATCCGCAGCCCTGGAGTTGCTGCCAGAGGGCCTGGAAGACGCTTATCCCCTCTCCACCCTGCAGGCCGGACTGGTGTTCCAGAGCGAACTGCATGCCGGAAGTGCCCTGTACCACGACATCATGACCTACCGCATCCAGGGGGAATTCCGCAAACCCATTTTCATTCAGGCGCTGGACCGTCTGGTGCGCAGGCACCCCATCTTGCGCACCTCTTTTGACCTGGGTGCTCCGGGCGGTCCCTTGCAACGGGTGCACCGTCACGTGCAGGTGCCTTTTGAACTGCATGATTTGCGGGGTCTGGATGCACAGGTCCAGGAAAACCGCCTGCACGAGGACCTGCAGCAAGAAAAACAGTGGCGCTTCGACTGGGCTTCTCCTCCGCTGGCCCGTTTTCAGGTGCATCTGCTGGACGACCAGACCTACCAGTACACCCTGAGTTTCCACGATTCCCTGCTGGACGGCTGGAGCGTGAATGCTTTCCAGGCCGAGCTGTTTTCCAGCTACCAGCAGCTTTTGCAGGGCCAGGACCTGCCCGAAAAACCCACCCCCCAGCCGCTTTATCGGGATTTCGTGCAGGCCGAGCTGCAGGCGTTGCAGTCGGAGAGCAAGGGTTTCTGGCAGCAGGAACTTTCCGGTGCCCAGGCCACCGTGCTGCCCAGATGGGTGGCCTCCCAGACCCTGCAGAAACGTGGGGTGGCCCTCTCTCCGGTGAAGGTTGCAGAGGCAGAAGGAGCCAGACTGCACCTGCTGGCCCGTGAACTGGGGGTGTCCATCAAGCACGTGCTGCTGGCCTGGCACCTCAAGTCCCTTTCGGTGCTGACCAACCAGCAGGACCTTGTGAGCGGTCTGGAACAGGGCGGACGCCTGGAATCCGGGCAATCAGAGGAGGTGCTGGGCCTCTTTCTGAACACCCTGCCCTTCCGGCTGGACCTCACGGAAGGGAGCTTTCTGGATTTGATCCGACAGGTGCACCAGAAAGAACGCTCGCTGCTGCCCCACCGCCGTTACCCGATGGCCCGCATGCAGCAGGGACAGCAGGGCAGTCTGCCTTTCGAGGTGGTGTTCAATTACACCCACTTCCATGTGGCTGCAGACCTCCTGAAGTTGCAGGCCGGGAGATTGTTGCAGCGCAGTGCCGTGCTGGAAACAGAGTACCCCCTCAGGGCCGAATTCAACCAGGGACTGGATTCCTCTGCCCTGACGCTGGATTTGCATTACGACACCTCACAGCTGGGTGAAAAGCAGGTGCAGCAGATCGGGCAGGTGTACCGGGAGGTGCTGCAGGCCCTGGTGCAGGAGCCTGAAGGGTCTCACACCAGACGGTCTTTTGTGCCCCCATCAGAAGAACATGTGCTGCTCAGAACCTGGAACAGCAACCAGCAGGACTTCCCGCTGGACTCCAGCTTCAAGGTGCTGTTTGAAAAACAGGTGGAAATCACCCCAGATCACATTGCTGTCTCCTGCCAGGGCCGTCACCTCACGTACCGGGAGCTGAACGACCGTGCAAACCGGCTGTCCCATTTGCTGATGCAGCAGGGCGTGGGTCCAGAGGTGCTGGTGCCCATCCTGATGGAGCGCTCCGGGGACTTCCTGATGGCGATGCTGGCGGTGTTCAAGGCGGGGGCAGCTTACGTGCCCCTGGACCCCCAGCACCCGGAATTGAGGCTCTGGCAGGTGCTGGAACAGCTGGACGCCCCGCTGATCCTCACCCAGCATTCCCTTCTGCAGGTGCTGGATCGGGTGTCCCGTCTGGGCCTCCCGGAAACGGTGCTGCAGCTTGCACTGGACGCCCTGGACCTCACAGACCAGCCCACCAGCAACCCAGAGGTGCAGACCAGCCCGGAAAACCTGGCTTATGTGATTTACACTTCGGGGTCCACCGGGAAGCCCAAAGGGGCGATGGTGCTGCAAAAAGGCATGGTCAACCACCTGTACGCCAAGGTGCATGACCTCAGGCTCACCCCTGAGGATGTGGTGGCCCAGACCGCCTCGCAGTGCTTTGACATATCGGTGTGGCAGTTCCTGGTGGCGCTCTTGCAGGGCGGTCAGACGGTGGTCTACCCCGATGCAGTGGCCCTCGATCCCCTGGGACTGTTGCGTTGTGTTGTGCAGGATGGGGTGAGCGTGCTGGAAACCGTGCCCTCCCTGCTCAGGGCCACCACCGAACTTCTGCAACTGCAGGCCCCGCCAGCGTTGCAGTTGCGCTGGTTGCTGGTCACCGGAGAGGCCCTGCCCCCGGACCTGTGCACAGCATGGTTCCAGTTTTACCCGCACATTCCCCTGCTGAACGCTTACGGTCCCACCGAATGCTCGGACGACGTGGCCCACTTTGCCCTTCACGCCCCCTTGCCAGAGCACACCCGCATCACCCCCATCGGGTCGGTGATCCCCAACATGCAGCTTTACGTGCTGAACCCGCAGCTCAAACCCGTGCCGCTTGGCACCCCCGGAGAACTCTTTGTGGGTGGGGTGGGTGTGGGCAGGGGTTACTTCAAAGACCAGAAGCGCACCGCTGAAGTGTTCCTGGAGGATCCTTTTGTGCCAGGAGGCAGGCTGTACCGCACCGGAGATCTGGTGCGCTGGAACGTGCAAGGTCAACTGGAATTCCTGGGACGGCTGGACCACCAGGTGAAAATTCGCGGTTTCCGCATCGAACTCGGGGAAATCGAAGCGGTGCTGAACCAGCATCCCCAGGTCCGGGAAGCCGTGGTGATCGGCCATCAGGACCGCCTGGGGGCTTACGTGGTGCTGACAGATGTACTGGACGTGCAACGGCTCAGGCAGCACGTGGCCCTGCACCTTCCCGATTACATGGTCCCCTCCTGGGTGGTGGTGCTGCCAGAGATGCCCCTGAACGCCAACGGCAAACTGGACCGCAAGCAACTCCCCGAACCCCAGTGGAGTGCTGCAGAACGCCCCCTTGTTCCCCCTTCGGGCGCTCTGGAAACCCAGCTCTTAGAGCTGTGGTGTGAGTTGCTGGGGCAGACCCAGCTCAGCGTGGAAGACAGCTTCTTTGAGGTGGGGGGACATTCCCTGCTGCTGGTCCAGTTGCATGCCAGGGTGCAGGCATGTCTGGAACGAGAACTTCCCATGACTTTGTTTTTTGAACATCCCACCATTCGCAGTTTTGCCCTGCACCTCCAGCAGGAAGGATCCGGCAAGGATCAGGCCGAACAGGCCCTGGACCGTGGACAGCAACGCCGTCAGGCCATGCAGCGCAGGCAGCAACGCCGAGGAGACACATGAATGATTTTTTGGACAGAGACCACAGCCAGAGCATCGCCATCATTGGCATGGCTGGACGCTTCCCAGACGCCCAGAACCTCTCGGAATTCTGGCAGAACCTGCAAGAGGGCCGCGAGTGCATCCGCACCTTCAGCATGGAAGAACTCTTGCAGGCCGGGGTTTCCCAGGAACTGCTGCAGGACCCCAACTATGTCAGGGCACGGCCTTATCTGGAAGGGATTGAGCTTTTTGACCACAGCTTTTTTGGTTTCACCCCCCGCGAGGCCAGCATCATGGACCCGCAGCACCGCCTGCTGCTGGAAACCGCCTGGGAGGCCTTCGAGAACGCCGGGTACGTTCCGGACACCCTGAAAGAACGGGTCTCGGTGTACGCTGGAACCGGAGAAAACGGGTACCTGTGGTACAACCTTTCGGCCCACCGGGAACTGATGGAAAGCATGGGTGGCTTTCCGGCCATCGTGGGGAACGGCAAGGATTACCTGGCGTCCCGCATCTCCTACAAGCTGAATTTGCGGGGGCCCAGCCTGACCGTGCAGACCGCCTGCTCGAGTTCGCTGGTGGCCATCCACCTGGGGTGCCAGAGCCTGCTCAGCGGAGAATCGGATCTGGCACTGGCGGGTGCAGTGTCCCTGGCTTTGCCCAAAATTGGGGGTTACCTGTACCAGCCAGAAGGGATTGTGTCCTCGGATGGGCACTGCCGCTCCTTTGACCAGCATGCAGACGGCACCCTGTTTGGCAGCGGGGTGGGTGTGGTGCTGCTCAAACGCATGGAAGACGCCCTCAGGGATGGGGATTTCATTCATGGGGTTTTGCTGGGCAGCGCCCTCAACAACGATGGGGCCCACAAGGTGGGCTACACCGCTCCAGGGGTTCCTGGCCAGTCCGAGGTGATCCTGGAAGCGCTGGGCGTGGCAGGCATCGAACCCCAGCAGGTGTCTTATGTGGAGGCGCACGGCAGCGCCACCCGCCTGGGAGACCCCATCGAACTGCGTGCACTGGGACAGGCATATGAGGGCGTGGAAGCAGGAACGGTTGCACTGGGTTCGGTGAAAACCAACATCGGGCACGTCAACACTGCAGCAGGCATGGCAGGCCTGATGAAAACCCTGCTGGGACTGCAGCACCAGCAGATCCCCGCCAGCCTGAATTTGCACACCCCCACCCCGCTGGTGGACTGGGCAAAGAGCCCTTTTTACATCAACACCACCCTGAAAACCTGGGAACCTTTTGGGGGCAGGCGCATCGCCGGGGTGAGTTCTTTCGGGCTGGGCGGCACCAACGCCCACGTGATTGTGGAGGAGGCCCCACAGCGTGCTCCTGCTGCACCTTCCAGAACCCCCCAGCTGCTGCTGTTCTCAGGACGCAGCGAAAACGCAGCGCAGCAGCAGGCCCAACAGCTTGCAGAACACCTGAAAGGTGCAAAAGAAACCCTGCCAGACGTGGCCTACACCCTGCAGGTGGGACGCAAAGCCTTCTCACACAGGCGGGCCGTGGTGGCAAAAAGCCTGGAAGAGGCCGTGCAGAAACTGCAGCAACCTGCTGCCTCACAACTGGCTGCCCCTTCCCCCGAAGTGGCCTGGATGTTTCCAGGGGTGGGGGAACGTTACGCTGCCACCATCCGCGATCTGTACGACACCGAGCCGGTGTTCCGGGAAAGCCTGGACCACTGCTGTGAACGGCTCACAGCGCATGTGGGGCTGGATCTGCGCACCCTGCTGTGGCAGGAAGGACAGGTCAACTTCCGGGATCTGCGCGGAGGTGCAGCTGCAGGAGAACTGGGCCGCACCCGCCATGCCCAGCCTGCCCTTTTTGCCGTGGAGTACAGCCTTGCGCAACTCTGGCAGGCCTGGGGCATCCAGCCTGCCCGCCTGATCGGGCACAGCCTGGGCGAATACGTGGCGGTGACCCTCGCAGGTGTGATGTCGCTGCCAGACGCCCTGAGGGTGGTGGCTTTGCGGGCCGCCCTGATCGATCAGGAACCTGTGGGGGCCATGCTGGCCGTCCCCCTCTCCGAACAGGACATCCTGAAGCGCCTGAAAGATGGACTCTCTCTGGCTGCTGTGAATGCTCCAGCGCTGTGCGTGGTCTCTGGAACGCTGGAAGCGGTGGGCGCACTGGAAACCGAACTCCTGCAGGAAGGCCTTGCTGCAAGGCGTCTGGCCGCCACCCATCCCTTTCATTCCAGCAGGCTGGAACACCTCAAACCTGCACTTCTGCAACTCCTGCAAGGCGTGAAACTGCAGGCTCCAGAAATTCCAGTGCTGTCCAACCTGACCGGAAACTGGCTCACCGAAAATGAGGCCTGCAACCCCGCTTACTGGGCTGAGCACCTCTGCGCCCCGGTGCGCTTCAGTCAGGGAATCAGCAGGCTGGCAGAGGACTTCCAGGGGATCTTGCTGGAAGTGGGACCGGCCCAGTCGCTCAGCGTGTTTGCCAGACAACACCTGCAGGCAGACACCCACCCCGTCTTCAGTGTGCTGCCCCACCCTTTTGAACAACTTCCTGCGCAGCAGCATGCCCTGCAGACGCTGGGGAAACTGTGGTGCCAGGGCGTGCAGATCGACTGGCAGGGTTTTTATGCGTCAGAACAGCGTTGCCGCGTGCCCTTGCCCACCTATCCTTTTGAGCGCCAGTACCACTGGATTGAACCTGCAAAACAGGAAACGGCAGTGCAAGCTGCGACACTGGCGTTCTCCGAAAGTCAGCCCCAGCAAGGGGAAACCTCCTCCACCCCCTCCCTTTCAAACAGCAACGCAGAACAGCAACTGCTGGACCTTTACAGCGAACTGCTGGGCATCCAGAACATCCGCAAAGACCAGGGGTTCTTTGAACTGGGCGGGCATTCCCTGCTGGCGGTGCAACTGATTTCCCGCATCCGGGAGGTGTTCGGGGCGAAACTGCAACTGGTCACCCTCTTTCAGGCCCCCAGTGTGGAAGCCCTGCTGCCCCTGCTGGACGCGCAGCCTTCCCGGCAGGAAACCCTGGATTTCTGGCAGGAAGCCCGGCTGGAAGCAGAAATTCGCCCTCAGGCCGGTCAAGTGGCCTTCAGTGGGGTGCCCGGAAAAGTGCTGCTCACTGGAGCAACGGGTTTTCTGGGGGCGTTCGTGGTGGATGAACTGCTGCAGCAAACCGACGCCCAGATTTGTTGCCTGATCCGGGCTGAAAACGAAGCAGAGGCCCGTGAACGCCTGCTGGCCAACCTGCAGAATTACGGGGTGCTTCCTGCAGATCCAGCCCGTCTGGAGCGCCTGCAGATCATTGTGGGAGACCTCATCCAGCGCAATTTTGGTCTGTCTGCAGAAACTTACCAGCAACTGGCCCAGGAAGTGCAGGCGGTGTACCACGTTGCGGCCTGGGTGAACTGGATTTACCCCTATCAGGCCCTCAAAGCGGCCAACGTGGAAGGCACCATTGAGGTGCTGCGTTTTGCTGTGCAGGGCACCCTCAAACCGGTGCATCATGTGTCTTCCACAGCGGTCTTTGATGTGCCCACCTACCCCGAATCCAGCCTGCCTGCTGAAGACTTTGACCTGGCTTCCCTGGATTACAGCGAGGGGATGCTCACCGGGTATGCCATCAGCAAATGGGTGGCGGAACAACTGGTGCTGGAAGCCCGCAGGCGCGGCATTCCCACCAGCATCTACCGCGCGGCTTACGTGGCGGGCCACAGCCAGACCGGGGCCTGCAACACCGGGGATTTCATTTACCGCATGACCAAGGGCTGCATTGAACTGGGGCTGGTCCCGGACATCCATGTGCAGCTCAACATCGCCCCGGTGGATTTTGTGGCTGAAGGGCTGGTCCGGCTTTCCCTGAGCCAGGCAGCAGGCACCTTCCATGTGGTGAACAGTGAAACCTCCTTCTGGCAGGAAATCATCGGCTGGATGGGCACGCTGGGGTATCCCCTCAGCAAGGTGCATTACGACCGCTGGATCAGCAAGATTGCGGCCACCCCGGAAAACGCCCTGTACCCGCTGGTGCCGTACCTTCCCGAGGATTTCCACGCCCCCGAGGACGGCAGCGCACAGGGCAGGCTGGTGGACAGCACCCTCACCACCAGTTTGCTGCAACAGGAGGGGGTCACTTGCCCCACCGCCAATGCAGAGCTGTTGCAGGTGTACCACCGCTTCATGGTGCACAAAGGCTTCCTGCAGGACGCGGTGACCCCCGCATGAGCGTGCAGGGGAGGGGAGGGACGCATGGTTTATTCATCGGTGGTTGATTGCATTGGTCAGACGCCTGTTGTCCGTCTGGAACGTTTGTTTGCCGGAACAGGCATCGAGGTGATGGCCAAACTGGAAATGCTCAATCCGGGGGGCAGTGCCAAGGACCGACCTGCAAAATACATCATCCAGGAAGGGCTGCGAAGCGGACTCATCCATGCAGGCACCCACCTGATTGAAAGCACTTCCGGGAACCTGGGGATTGCCCTGGCGATGGTGGCCCGTGCCCACCAGTTGCCCCTCACCTGCGTGGTGGATCCCAAAATTTCCGGGACCAACCTGGAGATCATGCGCCGCCTGGGGGCGAAGATCGACATGGTCACCGAGCTTGATGAGCAGGGGGGTTACCTGAACACCCGGGTTGCGCGGGTGAAGTGGCTTGAACAGCAGGTTCCTGGAGGGCTGTGGCTCAACCAGTATGCCAATGAGAACAACTGGCTGGCCCACTACCACCACACCGGGAAAGAAATGGCTGAACAGGTGTCGGGAAAGATCGATTACCTGTTTGTGGCGGTCAGCACCACCGGAACCATCCGGGGCCTCTCCAGACGCCTGAAAGAAACCCACCCTGACCTCAAGGTGGTGGCCATCGATGCGGCAGGTTCGGTGATTTTTGGCACGCCTCCCGGACCCCGCTGGATTCCAGGGATCGGGGCCAGCCGGGTGCCGGAACTGTTCCACCCGGAGTCCATCGATGAAGTGGTGCTGGTCAATGACCTGGAAGCCATGGAGGGCTGCATGGCCCTGCTGGAACACGAAGGCATCCTGGCGGGCGGATCCTCCGGTTCGGTGGTGGCGGGCATCCAGAAGTGCCTGCCCCGCATCCCCGAAGGGTCCCGTATCGTCACCCTGCTGCCCGACCGTGGGGAACGCTACATGGACAGTGTGTACGACCTGGAGTGGCAGGAACGCATCCGGGAGCTCAGCCGGGGCAGGACGCTGGCATGACCGGCACCCTGCGGCAGATCACCGCATGCCCCACATTAAACAGTTTGACCAGGAGGAAGCAGTGACACAGGCCATTCAGGAACCATCCAGCAGACATTCCCTTCAGGGCACCTTCAAAGCGGGTACCTTCAAACTGTGGCCTTTTCTGTGTGTGCGGGGGGCGGGTTTCCCGGTGGACTGGGCGCTGTCCCTGTCTGCTGCAGGCATTTCCCGGCAGGCCGATCTTTTGAATGCAAAACAAAACGAACTTCAACGGGTGCAGGAAAAGACCTTGCAACACCTCAGGGCACAACTGGAGGCCAGCCCTACCAGAACCCCGGAGCGGGACCGTCTGGTGAAATGGGTGCGTGCGTTGCAGCAGGGCAGGTGCCCCGAGTCAGACAGCAGTGGTTTACAGCCTTTCCGGGAAGCCCTGCAGGCCGTGCAAGAGCAGCAGGACGCTTACCAGCACACCTTCCAGCAGGACATGCCAGAGGTGACCCGCACCCTGCAAGAACTGGCCCTGAAGCCGCTCTTTCAGGAGGCGGTGCTGTGGCAGAACCGCAGGGCTTTCCAGAGCGGCATCCAGCCCCTGCTGAACCACCAGCCTGGACTCGAGAAGCGCTCCTCGCAGGTCCGGCAGCACGAGCAGATGGTGGCCAGTTACCTGCAGCGCTACAGCCTGAAAAACGACTCCATCGGGTTTTTTGGGCCGATTGGCTGGGGGGGCTTTCAGCAGGCTCCCTTTCAAGTGCTGCACAAACCCGGCAAACAGCTGCTGAAACGCCGCCAGGTCTACTGGGAGGGCTGGGCCCTGGACGCTTTTGCCCGCAGCCTGTCCAGCCTTCCTGGCATGCAACCCTGGCTGCCCCCTCGCCTGAAGTCTTTTGTGGGTTTTGAAGGCACCACCCTGACCCTGCCCGGACGCCCTGGCATCCCGCTGGATGTGCCCGGTGTGACCCTGCTGAAACTTTGCAATGGTGAGCGCAGTGCCCAGCAAATTGCCGATCTGGCCGCGCAGCAGGGGGTGCCTGCCCAGCAGGTTTACGGTCTGTTTTCTCAATTGCAGCAGCAGGGTTTGCTGGACTGGAGCTTCCGTGCCCCTTTGGAGCCCCATGCAGAGCGGTACCTGCTGTCACAACTCCAGCAGATTGGCGACCCAGGGCTGAAAAAGCTTGCCCTGGGTCAACTGGAGCAACTGGAGCAGGGCAGGCAGGCCGTGCAGGAGGCCCACGGAAACCCCGAAAAACTGAACCTCGCCCTGGGCAAACTGGATGAGGTGTTTCAGCAGATCACCGGGCAGGACACCACCCGTGGTGCAGGACGCAATTACGCCGGACGCACCCTGGTCTACGAAGACTGCCAGCGCGACCTGCACTTTGAAGTCGGGCAACTGTTGCTGGACCGGCTGGGTCCTGCGCTGGAACTGCTGCTGGTCAGCGGAAACTGGGCCACCGCCCAACTGGGCAGGCTGTACCGTCAGGTGTTTCACGGCCTGTACCAGCAGATTGCCGCTGCACTGGGGCAGCAGGCTTTTGACATTGCGGTGTTCTGGCAGCAGGCCCAGCCCCTGATGCTGGGACCGGATGCACCCGCAAAACAGGTGCTGCACCTGTTTCAACAGAAATGGGCAGAGATCCTGGATCTTGACCCAGAAAGCAAGCAGGTGCACTTCACCCTGCAGGAACTTGAAGCGAAAGTGCGGGCTGCTTTTGACACCCCGGACCTGGGCTGGCAGAGTGCCCGTTACCAGTGCCCGGACATCATGGTTTCCGCATCCAGCCTGGAAGCCCTGCAGAACGGGGATTACCAGCTGGTGATGGGGGAGATGCACCTCGCCCAGAACACCCAGGTCACCGCCCTCTTTGTGCAGCAACACCCGGATGCCGCCCTGATCGAGCACCTGCTGGAAACCGACATCCCGCAGGCCCGCCTGCACCCGGTTCCCCCGGAGGACTGGGAGGGCTACACCACCCGCACCTCACTGGGCGTGGTTCCGGGCAAAGACCACCGCCTGATCATGTCCGAGAACATCGCCAGCACGCCTTTAAAACAGCAGATTCCCATCGGGGATCTGGTTGTTGAGCTGCAAGATGGACAGCTGATCGCCCGCACCCGCGACCACCGCATCTCTTTTGATTTGATCGAAGCTGTGGCAGAGGGGCTCAACGAGGTGGCTGTGGATTTCTTCCGCCTGCTGGCCGAAAAACCCCACCAGCCCAGGGTGGCCTTCGGGGACCTGGTGGTGTCCCGCGAAAACTGGACGGTGCAGGTGGATGCACTAAAGTTTGCAAACCTCAAAGCAGAAAGCAGCCGCTTTCTGGAGGCCCGCAGGTGGGCTGCATCCCAGGGGCTTCCCCGTCTGGTCTTTGTGAAAACCCCGGTGGAAGGGAAACCCTTCTTCGTGGATTTTGACAGCCCTGTTTACGTGGAACTGTTCTGCAAGGCGGTGCGCCGCACCCAGGAGGCCGGGAAACCCAGCCTGAAAATCAGCGAGATGCTGCCCACCCCCGAAAACACCTGGCTGACCGACCACGAGGGCCACACCTACACCTGTGAGATGCGCTGTGTGGTGGTGCGGCAGGAGGCGCAGGAGGGCCACGGTGAACACGGTGGCTGAACGGCTCTCCAGGGAATTCTGGCGGTTCTTCAGTGGGCAGTCGGTGTCCAACCTGGGCAATGCCTTCTCGAAGTTCGCGGTGCCCCTGCTGGTCTACGATCTGACCGGGTCTGCTTTGCACCTTGCGGTGATCACGGCCACCCAGTACGTGCCTTACCTGTGTTTCGGACTGGTGATCGGGGCCTGGGTGGACCGCACAGACCGCAAACGCCTGATGGTGATCGCTGATGTGCTGCGGGCTGTGATGGTGCTGTCCCTGCCTGCTTTATGGTGGCTGGACATGCTGCCGCTCTGGTGGGTATACACGGTGGCCTTTGTCAGTTCCACCCTGGGAATCCTGTTCAACGCCGCAGAGTTTGCTGCCATTCCCAGCATGGTGCCCACCCCGCTGCTGGCCACCGCCAACGGGCGCATCCAGGCCAGTTACTCCCTGATGAATGCCCTCGGGCCTTTGCTGGCCGGGTCCCTGCGCACCCTGCTGACCTTGCCGGTGCTGTTCGTGCTGGACGCTTTCAGTTACCTGTTTTCGGCCTTTGCCATTGGAGGCCTGAAGTCCGAATTCCGTCCGGCCAACCGCCCCCGCCGCACCTTTAAAGAGGACATCCTGGAAGGCCTCCAATTCGTGTTTTCCCACCCGACCCTGCGCTCCATCTCGCTGCTGCTGGCCTTGCTGAATTTCCTCACCGGGACCACCTCTGCGCAACTGGTGCTGTACGGAAAGCAGGTGCTGCACGCCTCTGACTTTCAGCTGGGGGTGCTGTTTGCCTCGGGCAGCCTGGGGGTGGTGGGGTTCTCGCTGCTGGCCGGATGGTTCAACCAGCGCTTCAAACCCGGCCACCTGATCCTGGGCACGGTGTTCTTGCAGGGGGTGGCCCTGATCCTGTTTGCCCTCTCGCAGAACTTCTGGCTTTCTGCCGTGTGGTGGGCCATCGACAACGGACTGATCATGTTGTGCGCCATCTCTGCACGGGTTTTGCGCCAGTCGATGGTGCCCTCCGAACTGCTGGGCCGGGTGGTCACTGTGGCAGAGGTGCTGGCCTGGTCTGCCATCCCCCTGGGAGGCTTTCTGGGCGCGTATCTGGTGGAACACACCCACAACATCAACGCTGTTTATCTGGGCATTGGCATTGCCGTGCTGCTGCTCAGTTTGCCTTTCCTCATGTCCCCACTGGGACGCCCCGCTTTAAAACCCCAGGAGGCTTTGTGATTCAGGAACCTGCCTTTAAGACCCCCCAGAAACCAGAACAACCCGTCATCTCCCGTGTGGGGGTGATCGGTGCAGGTGTGATGGGTTCTGGTGTGGCCCAGAACCTCGCCCAGCACGGCTTTCAGGTGGTGCTCATCGACCACTTTGAAAAGGCCCTGCAAGGTGCCAGACAATCCATGCAGCAGAACCTGCGTTTCCAGAAAATGATGGGGAAAACCGGCTGGGAAACCACGCTGGACTGGGACCTCATCCGGTTCAGTGGGCAACTTGAAGACGTGCAGCACTGTGATTTCATCATTGAGAACGTCACGGAGAACTGGGAGATCAAAAAACCCATCTTTGAAAAACTGGGTGAAATTTGCCCACAGCACACCATTTTTGCTGCCAACACCTCCGCCATTTCCATCACCCGCATTGCCTCGGTGACCGGGCGCGCAGACCGGGTGGTGGGCATCCACTTCATGAACCCGGTGCCGCAGAAAAGCATGGTGGAACTGATCCGCGGTTACCACACCTCCCAGGCCACCCTGGACACCACCGCAGATTTTTTAAACCGATTTGGCAAAAAGCATGTGCTGGTCAAAGACGCTCCGGGTTTCATCTCCAACCGGGTCCTCATGCTCACCATCAACGAGGCGATCTTTCTGGTGCATGAAGGCACCTCCAACCCCACCGACATTGATCTGGTGTTCAAGAACTGCTTCGGGCACAGCATGGGACCGCTGGAAACCGCTGACCTGATTGGCCTGGACACCATTTTGCATTCCCTGGAAGTGCTTCTGGACGCCTACCAGGACCCCAAATTCCGACCCTGTCCGCTGCTGAAGCAGATGGTGGACGCTGGCCTGCATGGCCGCAAAACCGGAGAAGGCTTCTTCAGACACCAGTAAAACCACCAGGAACCCACCAGAGGAGACGTTATGCCAGACATCAAAATGACAGACATCAAAAACAAAATCAGGGAATTTGTGCTCGGCCGCTTCAGAGGCTACGACCTGCAAGACGATGAAAACCTGTTCAGCAGCGGGTATGTGACCTCGCTTTTTGCCATGCAACTGGTGGTTTTTGTGGAGCAGGCCTTTGGGATTCAGGTGGAAAGCGAAGACCTGGACATCCAGAATTTCAGCAGCATTCAGGCCCTCGGTGACTTTGTGCTGCGCAAAACCGTCCAGCCTGCATGAGGCAGCACCCATGAGACTTCCGCTTTCTGAACCCCATTTGCGCCAGTTCCAGGCTTTTCAGGCTTTCACCAGCCAGCACATCACCCCTCATGCTGGAGCGTGGGACCGGGCTCAATACATTCCCGAATCCCTGATTTCCCTGCTGGGACAGCATGGGTACCTGGGGGCCAATGTGCCAGAACAATCCGTAGGTCAGGGCTGGGATTCCCTGACCTACGGTCTGCTGCATGAAGCCATTGGAGCAGGCTGTTCCTCGGTGCGCAGTTTGCTGACCGTGCACGGCATGGCCTGCCACGCCACGGCCCGCTGGGCCACCCGCAGTGTGCGGGAACAGGTATTGCCCAGACTGGCCTGTGGAGATTTGATTGGCGCTTTTGCCCTCAGTGAAGCCACTGCTGGGTCAGATGCGCAGAACGTGCAACTGATGGCCACCCGGCAAGACAACCATTACCTTTTGAACGGCACCAAACAGTGGATCACCTTCGGACAGCGGGCGGATGTGTTTGTGGTGTTTGGCCGCATGCAACAGGGACACACCGCTTTTCTGGTGGACCGGGACACCCCTGGCCTCAGCATCGAACCGCTCTCTGATTTGCTGGGCACCCGCGCTTCCATGCTGGCCCGCCTGCATTTTCAGGATGCCAGGGTGCCTGCAGAACACCTGCTGGGCCGTGAAGGGTTCGGGCACCATTACGTGCTGACCTCCACGCTGGACTGGGGCCGTTTCAGTGTGGCCTGGGGCAGCGTGGGCATCTTGCAGGCAGCACTGGACACCGTGCTGGAGCACACCCGCACCCGCGAGCAGTATGGGTCACCGCTGGCTTCCCACCAGCTGGTGCAGCGCCACCTCACCGAAATGGCCGTGAAACTGCACAGTGCCCGCCTGCTGTGTTATCAGGCTGCCCTGTCCCGGGACCGCCGCGACCCGCAGCACCTCACCGACACGCTGCTGGCCAAGTACCAGGCCTCAAATTTTGCTGCCGAGGCTGCACACACCGCAGTGCACCTCCTGGGCGCAAAAGGTTGCCTCCCCGATTTCCCTGCTGAGCGTTTGTGGCGGGATGCCAAGGTGGCAGAGATCATCGAGGGCACCCCCGAAATCCTGCAGATGCAGATTGCCAGACAGCTTCAGGACGGGTACGGCCAGGGCATTTTTGAAGGAGCGTTATGAAAACCATCAAGTGTCTGGTGTGGGACCTCGACCACACCCTGTGGGACGGCACCCTGCTGGAAGACCCCCAGGTGAGCCTGAAAGCGCATGTGGAAGGGGTGCTGACAAAGCTCGATGAACGGGGCATCCTGCTGTCCATCGCCAGCAAAAACCACTTTCAGGACGTGCAAAGCAGGCTTGAGGAACTGGGGTTGTGGGGGTATTTCCTGTACCCTGAAGTGCACTGGAACCCCAAATCCCAGTCCATCCGGCAGATCGCTGAAAACCTCAACATCGGTCTGGACAGCATCGCTTTCATGGACGATCAGGATTTTGAGTTGCAGGAGGTGCAGTACGCTTTGCCCCAGGTGCGCTGTTACCGGGCAGAGGACCTGAACACCCTGCTTGCCCTGCCCGAATTCAGCCCCACTGTGACCCCTGAGGCCCGCACCCGCCGCGCCCTGTACCGCAGTGAGGAGCAACGCAAAGGGGCAGAGCAGCAGTTTTCTGGCACCTCCGCTGAGTTCCTGCGCACCCTGGACATGCATTTCACGCTGTTCACCCCGGAATTTGCAGACCTGGAACGCGCCGAGGAACTCACTGTGCGCACCCACCAGCTCAACACCACCGGGTACACCTACGCTTTGCAGGAACTGGACCAGATGCGCAAATCTGCAGATCATCTGGTGCATCTGGCCCGTCTGGAAGACCGTTTTGGCACCTACGGCACCATCGGTCTGGGGGTGGTGGAAAAGCAGCGGGAGGTGTGGACCATCAAACTGCTCCTGATGTCCTGCCGGGTGATGTCCCGTGGGGTGGGCAACGTGATGCTCACCCACCTGATGCAGGAGGCCAGACGGGCCGGGGTGAAACTGCAGGCCGAATTCAAACCCAATGACCGCAACCGCATGATGCAGGTGACCTACCGTTTCGCGGGCTTTGTGCCCGTGGAGAAGCGCGGAGACATCGAGATCCTGCAGCACGACCTGCACGGCGACCTGCGCCAGCCGGACCACCTGACCGTGCACATTCACACCTTACAGGAGGCATGATGACCTTCAACCCCCATTCTGAAACCGCCCCCACCCCGTCCCTGCGGGTGCTTTCTGGCCCCACCGTGCAGGACCTGCTTAAAGGCCAGGAGGTGCAGATTTTGCAGCATGTGCAGGCCGCCTACGAGCACCACCAGCAGCATGACAGTGCGCTGCCCCACTCGCTGTTTCTGCGTTTCCCGGAGCAGCCCAGAGACCGCATCATTGCCCTGCCTGCTTTTCTGGGCGGAGGCATTCAGCGGGCAGGCATCAAATGGATTGCCTCTTTTCCCGGCAATCACCAGCAGGGACTGGACCGCGCTTCTGCGGTGATGGTGCTGAATTCCCCCCGCACCGGACTGCCCGAGGCTTTTCTGGAAGGTTCGATCATCAGCATGAAACGCACGGCGGCCAGCGCTGCCCTTGCAGCAAAACACCTGCAGGGTCACACGCCTCAGGGTGTGGCCCTGGTGGGCTGTGGTCCCATCAACTTTGAGACCCTGCGTTTTTTGCGCACGGTGTTCCCGGATGTGCAGCAGGCCCTGGTTTACGACACCCTGCCAGAGCGGGCAGCAGGATTTAAAAAGCAGGCCGAGGAACTGCATGCTGGTCTGCACGTGCAGGTGGCCCAGGACCTTGCAGAAGTCTGGCAGTCCGACTGGGTGATTTCCTTTGCCACCACTGCCCTGGATCCACATGTGTCCAGCCTGCCTGCAGATTTGCAAAGGGCCACCATTTTGAATGTCTCCCTGCGGGACTTCACCCCGGAGGTGCTGGAGCACAGCGAGAACATTGTGGATGACCTCGACCACGTGCTGAGGGCCAACACCAGCCCACACCTGCTGGAACTGAAACTCGGGCACCGCGACTTCATCCGGGGCACCCTGGCCCAGGTCACCCTGGGGGAAATTCCTGCAAGGGCACAGGAAAACAGCGTGGTGATGTTCAGCCCGTTCGGTCTGGGCATTCTGGACCTGGCTGTTGCCGATCTGGTGCTCACCCGCGCCGAAACCCTGAACCTGGGAACGCTGGTCCCGGATTTCCTGCCGCCCTCAGGACTCAAAGGGTGAAAAACAGCCCCTGGTTGATGCCGCCCCACCATCCTTTCGGCATGCGGATGTTCTGTTTGCCGCACGCCGGGGGTGGAGCTTCCATGTTTCGCAACTGGTCGGCCCCCGGACTGCAGGTGTGGGGAGTGCAACTGCCTGGACGGGAAAACCGCATCATGGAAGACCCCTTCCAGCAGATGCAGCCTCTGGTGGACATTTTGATTGCAGAGCTGCAACCCTACCTGCACGAGCCTTACCTGATTTACGGACACAGCATGGGTGCACTGGTGGCCTACCATGTGTGCCTGCAGTTGCAACAGCGTGGCCTCCCGCTGCCAGAACACCTGTGGGTTTCGGGCTGCGCAGCTCCTTTGCATTTCCGTCAGGAAGCCTGGCACCTGCTCTCCGACCAGGACTTCATTGGGCGCATCCTCTCGCTGGGCGGCACCCCTCCTGAAGTCTTCGAGGAACCCCTGCTCAGGCCCCTGGTGCTGAAACTGCTGCGGGCCGATTTTCAACTGGTGGAAACCGCTCCAGCAGTGACAGGGAAACTCGGGTGTCCCATCGGTGCCGTGGCTGGAATCCAGGACCCCCATGCGACCCCTGCAGACATGCAGCACTGGCAGGATTGCACCACTGAAGATTTTGCTGAAGATTTTGAACTGCTGACCGTGCAAGGCGACCACTTTCTGGTGCGCACCCACAGCCAGCACTTGCTGCAACACATGCGTGCCCGCCTGAAAGGGGTGCTCAGCTTGTGATTGCCCCTTTCAAATCGCCTCTGGTCTGGCCTGAACCGACCGCGCAGCAGGTGCACCTGTGGCAGGGCACACTGGATGTTTCAGAAGACCTGCTTTCCAGTTGTCTGAACACCCTCAGCCTGCAAGAACACCAGCGTCGGGAACGTCTGACCACTTCCCTTTTGCAACGGCAATTTGCAGCAGCCAGGGGGCAACTCCGCTTTCTGCTGTCCCGTTATTTGAAGGCATCCCCTGCCGATTTGCGCCTGTCCAGCACCCCCAGAGGCAAGCCCTTTCTGCAGGATTTTCCCGATCTGCACTTCAATGTCAGCCACTCTGGCCACACCCTCCTGATCGGGGTGGCCCGCAGTCCGCTGGGGGTGGATGTGGAGCACATTCCCCCGGACTTCAATCCCCTGGAGTTGTTGCGCTTTTTCAGCCCTGAAGAACAGGATTTCATCAAAAGTGGTCCTGTGGAACGCTTTTTCTGGTGCTGGACCCGCAAAGAAGCCCGGCTGAAAGCCACGGGAGAAGGTCTCACTGCAGAGCTTGCCCAGCTGAACACCCTGCACCCCCTTCCGGGCTGGGAATGGCACACCTGCACTTTTGCACATCAGGTGCAGTCGGTGGCCTGCCAGACGGGAATGCAGATCCAGCACCACCCCCTTGAGGAGGCATTGTGTCCCTGGTCCTGAGAATCCTTGGAAAAACCCTTGGCTGGTTTGTGCTGGTGGTGCTGCTCCTGCTGGGCGGCGCAGTGGGGTACCTGTATTACAGCACCACTGCCCCCACCCGTGGGACCCTGCAGGCTCCCGGACTCAAAGGCAAAGTGGAGGTGTTCTGGGACAGAAACGGCGTCCCGCACATCAAAGCCCAGGCAGATGATCTGGACGCTTTCTTTGCACTGGGTTACGTGCATGCCCAGGACCGGTTGTGGCAGATGGATTTCCAGCGCAGGGTGGCCGCGGGTCGATTGTCAGAAGTGCTGGGGAAAGACACCCTTTCAGAAGACAGGTTTTTGCGCACCTGGGGGTTTTACCGGGCCGCAGAACAGGCCTACCCGGCCCTCTCTGAGCACACCAGAAAGGTGCTGGAAGCCTACACCGCCGGCGTGAACCGTTCCCTTCAGCAGGGCAAACTGCCGCTGGAATTCACCCTGCTGGGCTACAAACCCGAACCCTGGACAGTGATCGACACCCTCAGCTGGCAAAAAATGATGGCTTTCGATCTGGGCGGAAACTGGGACGATGAAGTCCTGGCGGCACGGGTGCGCCAGAAACTCGGGGAGCGTGGGGTGAGGGAACTCTTTCCGGCCTATCCGCAAGACGCCCCCACCATCCTCAGCCAGCAGGAAGTTCAGTCTTCACAACAGGTGTCCAGTGCAGCTTCAGAACCTGTCACCCTGCATCCACAGTCCCTGGAAAAGGTGTGGTCCTGGCGGGAGGCACAGGTGAAACTGGGCATGGAGAAAGTGCCAGACAAGGGCTCGAACAACTGGGTGGTTTCGGGCAGCAGGACCGTGTCTGGCAAACCCCTGCTGGCCGATGACCCCCACCTGTCCCTCACCGCCCCGAGCCTGTGGTACCTGGCAGAACTGCAGGGGCCCACCCTGCACGTGGTTGGAGGCACCATTCCTGGCATGCCTGCAGTGGTGATTGGCCGCAACGACCAGATTTCCTGGGGCGTCACCAACACCAACCCGGATGTGGAAGACCTCTTTGTGGAAAAAACCGGGGTGAAATTCAACATCCGCCGGGAAGTGATCCGGGTCAAAGGCCACGCAGACGAGGTTCTGCAGGTTCGGGAAACCCAGCACGGCCCGGTGGTTTCCGACCAGAGCGAAAGTGCCCGTGTTGTGGGAGACACCATCAGCCTGAAGTGGACCGCACTGCAGCCCGGAGACACCACCATGGACGCCTTTGTGGGCATCAATTACGCCCGCAACTGGCAGGAATTCACCGAAGCCCTGAGTCATTTTGTGGCCCCCACCCAGAATTTCGTGTTCGCAGCCCAGAACGGAGACATCGGGTATTATGCCGCCGGGAAAATCCCCATCCGCAAAGGCTGGGATGGCAGTGAGCCCATTTCTGGCGACAGAGACTGGTCTGGGTACATTCCCTTTGCAGACCTCCCGCATGTGCTGAACCCCGAAAAAGGCTACATTGCCTCTGCCAACGAGAAGGTCGCTCCAGGCAACTACCCTTACCTGCTGGGGGCCGACCCGGTGTGGACTTTCCCTTACCGCAAACGCCGCATCGAACAATTGATCCAGGCCACCCCCAGACACACCCCGGAGACTTTTGCAGCCATCCAGAACGATGTGTACAGTGAAATCTGGCAGGACCTCAAACCCATCTTGCTGAAGGTGAAACCTGCAAATGAACAGGAACAGCAGGCGCTGAACATCCTCTCTGCCTGGGACGGACAGCAAACCACAGACAGCGTGGGCAGCACCCTCTTTGCCGCCTGGTACAAGCAACTCGCAGAGATGGTGCAGGATGAACTGCCTTTCCTGAAAGAAAAACGCAGCCCGGAATTCGTGGTGGGACAGCTCAGAAATGAAGGCCTGTACTGCAAGAGCCCCACACTGAAAAACTGCCGTGAGCTGCTGCAACAGGGGCTCACCCTGGCCGTGAAAGACCTCTCAGGCAGGCTGGGCAACAACATGCAAAACTGGCAGTGGGGCAAACTGCACCAGGTGTTCAACAAGCACGTGTTCGACGCCAGCGATCAGGTGCGCTGGCTGTTCAACCGCAGTGCTGCCAGCCCTGGCGGGCTCTCCACCGTGAACGTCGGGCATTACCTGTCTGCCACCTACCAGCAGGTTTTTGGCCCCAGTTACCGTCAGATTGTGGACCTCTCCCAGCCCGAACAGAGCCTTTTCATCACCACCCTGGGTCAGAATGGGAATGTGCTGAGCAGCCATTACAGCAACTTCATGCCGCTCTGGCAACGGGGGGAGTACATCACCCTGTCCAGAGGGCAGGGAACGGGACTGACCTTGCAGCCCTGAATTCAGGGCGAAGTCCACACCTTTGAAGCCACATGATTCTGATGGGTCAAAATGGCCCCTGTTCTGAGCTACGCGGTCCCTGCTGCGTTGATTCCTGGACCAGAAGGCTTCTTTTGAAACTTCTGGTCCAGACCCACCCTCTGACCCCACCCCTGCAAACCTTCCCTCAGGCGTTCTGTTCTTCCAGGGTGAACACCGGGAGTTCCACTGTCACCGTGGTTCCCTCGCCCAGAACGCTGGTGAGGGACACTTTGCCTCCGTGTTTCTCGACAATCCAGCGTGCGATCGACAGACCCAGCCCGGTGCCTCCAGGGTTTCCGGTGCTCTGCCGGGAAGGGTCCACCCGGAAGAAACGCTCAAACACCCGCTCCTGGTGTTCCTCTGCAATTCCCACCCCACTGTCGGCGATGTTCCACACCACGGTGTCTCCTTGCTGTTTTAACGAAAGGGTGATCTGGCCTCCGTGGAGGGTGTACTTCACGGCGTTCTCCAGCAGGATGATGGCGAGTTGCTTCAGGCGGTCATGGTCTCCGAGCACCAGCGCAGGTTGCAGGGTGCCCAGCCTGAAGTGGTGGTTCTTGTGCAGGCGCACGAAGTCCTGCCACACGTCCTGCAGAAGCTCATGCAGTTCGACTTCATCTTCGCGGATTTCGGCCCCACCGTCCCCACGGGCGAGTTGCAGCATGTCGTTGACCAGCCGTCCCAGCCTGGCGGCCTCACGCTGCACGTCACTGATGATTTCACTGCGGTCCTGTTCGGCCAGCACCCGGTGCCGGACCATCAAATCCATGTTGCCCTGAATGCTGGTCAGGGGGTTTCTCAGTTCGTGGGCGGCGTCTGCAACAAAGCGTTTTTGCACGTCCATCAGGTCACGCATGCGCTGTTCGTTTTCCTGGAGGCCTTTTTCGGCCAGTTTGCGGGTGTGCACGTCAATCACCGCCGCAATGAAACCCTTGAATTCACCTTCCGGGGTGAAGCGCGGCACCGCCCGGTGAAACATCCAGCAGTGCTCCCCATCGTGGTTTTTCAGGCGGTATTCCACCTCGAAGCCTTTGCGTTGCAGGTGCGCCTGCCGGAACACCTGTTCCACCCGGGGGCGGTCTTCAGGATCGATGGGTTCCAGCCAGGTGCTGGCCGTCCCAGGCCCGGCATGACCAGTGAACACCATCCAGGCATGGTTGAGGAACACCCCGTGCTTTTCCTCGTCGGTCATCACGATCAGCACCGGGGCCTGATCGGCCATCAATTGAAAGCGGTGTTCGCTTTCCTGCAGGGTCTGCTCGGCTTCCCGGCGTTTTTCCTCGGCGGTTTTGCGTTCGGTGATGTCCACTGCGCAGGTGAGCACCACCGTGGGGTGCTGCTGGGCATCCCTTGCGAACACCGTGTTGCGCGAAGACCACCAGCGCCAGAGTCCGTTTTTGCGCAGGATGCGGTGTTCGGTTCCCAGGATGTCTCCGTCATTGAGACCCTCAATCTGGGGGTGGTGGAGGGGAGTGAGCTGCAGGTCAGCGGGGAGCACCAGATGGTCGAGTTGTCCGGCGTCCATCTGCAAAATCTCCTCAGGCCGGTAGCCCAGCATGTCTTCGAACTGGGTGTTGGCGTAAATCACCCGTCGCAGGTGCAAATCGGTGAGGTAAAGCACCGTGGGGGTGGTGTTGGTGATGCGGGCCAGGAAGTGCTGGCTTTCCCGCAGGGTCTCCTCAATGGTTTTCAGTTCGGTGATGTCAATGATCGCCCCGCTCAGCATCCCTTCTGGACTGTCCGGTGCGCGGCGAACCAGCATCCAGCGGGTGTCTCCGCCGTGGGTGACGATGCGGGTCTCAAAAGAGAAGTGTTCTGGTTGCTGCAGGTAACGGTCCAGCTTTTCCAGCACCTGCGTTTTGTCCTCGGGGTGCAGGAACTTGGTGAAGTGCGCTTTGCCTTCCATCACTTCGGTGATTTCGCCGAGCAGGCTGTGGTGCTCTTCGAAGTTCTGGGTCTGGTGCTCATTGATGGGCCATTCCCAGGTGCCGATGTTGGTGGAGGACAGCAGCAAATTGAGTTTCTTCTGGTTTTCTTTCAGCAAGGTGGCGGTGTTCTGGTGTTCGGTGACGTCCTCCACTGTGAGGCCCACCCAGCGCACCACCCCCTGGTGGTGGGCGGCCGGATAAGCATGCACCAGGTGATGGCGCACCTCGTTCTGGTCAAAAGTGGTGAGGGCATGGGCTTTGAACATCCCGCCACCGAGGACCTGTTCTGCCAGAGGGAGCAGTTGTTGCACCACGGGCTGCTGGATGCTGCGCAGGGGGGTGCCCACAGGCAACTGGGTTTGTCTGGTGAGGTCCATGAAGGCCTGGTTGGCCTGGGTGAAACAGAGATCGCGGTCCAGCAGGGCCATCCCGATGGGGGCTTGCTGAACCATGGAGGCCATCTGGTCCTGCGCGAAGTGCAGTTCTGTTTGCAGGCGGCGCTGCTCCTGGGCATGATGCACCGCCTGCTGCACCCTCTGGCCGCTGAGGGCACTTTTGATCAGGTAATCTGCGGCACCGGATTTGATGGCTTTCACCGCGGTGCTTTCGTTGCCACTCCCAGTGATCACGATCACGGTGGGGGAGTCTTTGAGGGCCTGCAGGGCGTGCAAAACCTCCATGCCGTCCATGTCAGGCAGGCTGAGGTCCAGAAAAACCAGTTGCGGTGGGTTCGGCCCGGCCATTTCCTGCAAACCCTGAGCGCCCGTTTGTGCGCTGACCACTTTCAGGTCAGGTGAAACGCTGCGTTTCAGGTGATGCCGGAGGATTTCGGCGTCTTCGGGGCTGTCTTCCACAATGAGGACCCGGGTGATGCTTGCGGGCATGGTTGCTCCTTGATGAATCCCGTCCAGGAGGGGCTGAAAGTCAGCCTGCTCCACAGGTTTTGAGGTTGGGGGACAAATGCTTGCTGACCAGCCCTGCACACAGGCCGGAGACCACCAGGCTTCCAGGGGAAGCTTTGGAGGGGAAGTTGAAAAAAACCAGCAGGATGTCGCGTTTGAACCTGGCATGATGGTGCCAGAAGGAACCGTGGCCCCACAGATGGGGTTTGAAGGTCTGGCTGAGCGGCCTGCACCCCGGTTCGTCGGGTGTTTTTTCAGTCATGTCCACGGACTTCACTTTTTCAATGTACAGGGAGGGTGCCCCTGAACGTCTTTATTTTCTTCACTCTTGAGGAAACCTTTGCCGAATGCCCCTGGTCGGCAACGCTGGTCAGGAGGTGGCGAGCAGTGCTGCTCCGGTCAGGGCCACAATCATCCCCGCCCACTGTCTGCCCCTGAGGTGCTCGCGGAGCACCAGCACCGCCAGCATTGTGGTCACTGCAGGGTAAAGGCTGGTCAGGAGTCCAGAGAGGGCGAGTCCACCGCCCTGCACGGCCAGCAGGTAAAACAGGTTTCCCAGCGTGTCTCCAGGAGCCGAAGCCAGGATGAGCTTGAGGTTGCGGGGCTGCAGGCCCACCGTCCATAAGGTGAGGGGAAGGGCCACCAGGGAACTGCTGATGCGGGCTGCAGCCAGGGTCCAGAGGTTTCCAGAGCTGTCCTGGACCTGTCCGAGCAGCACAAAGAAGAACCCGAAGCCCAGTCCGGCCAGGATGCCCAGCAGCATGCCAGAACTGTGTTTTTCTGCGTGCTGGCCATGGGGACTCAGGGTGAGCCACAGGGTTCCCAGCAGCACGCAGGCAGCCCCGACCCATCCCAGCAGGCTCAGGGTTTCACCTTGCACAAGGCCCACCCCCACCGGCACCAGCGCAGAGAGCGCTCCTGCAGTGACCGACACGGCTCCCATGGGTCCAATGGCCAGGGCCTGCAGAAAGGCCAGCAGGGCCAGCAGCCCCATGAGGCCTGCGCCTGCTCCCCACAGCAGGCTTTCCAGGGCCGGGATGGGTTGCCCGAGGCTCAGGGCCAGGGCAAGCAGGAAGAGGGCGGCCAGGGGGTGGGTGAGGGCAATGACCCGCAGGGCTGGGTCGTGTCTGCTGGCGAGACCCGCCAGGAAGTCGGCGGTGCCGTAGGTCAGGGCAGAGAGAAGTCCTGCGAGTGCCGTGTTCATGGTGCTCCTTGGGATTCGTGTGGGGGTGATTTGAGGGGGTGGCCGGATTGCTGCCAGAGGAAAGCTGTGCTGTGCAATATATTGCACAGGCGAGATGTGTAATATATTGCATAATGGACGAACCGATGTCAACCCAATTGCAGGAACGCCTGCAACACATTGCCCGCAACCTCAAGCAGGCCCGCAACCAGAAAGGGTGGTCCCAGCAAGACCTTGCTGCCCACTCCGGAATCAGCAGGCGCATGATTGCTGCCATCGAAGGTGCACAGAACAACGTCAGCCTGGGCACCCTCGACCTGCTGGCCAACGCCCTGGGGGTGCGCTTCATGGATTTGATCACCACCCGCTCCACCATCGATTTTTCCCCACAACACCCCTGGCAGGGCGTGGTGGTCTGGCATAACACCCACCCGGACAGCCATGCCGAAATGCTGGCCTCCCCCCCCATGCCCTGCACCACCGAACTCTGGCACTGGTCGCTGGCCCCCGGAGACCACTACCAGGCCGCCCCCGACCGCACCGGCGTGCAAGAAATCCTGTATGTGATTCAAGGGGAGATCGAACTGGAACACAATGGGCAGCGCATTCCTCTGAAGCAAGGAGACACCCTGACCTTCCCCTCCGATGTGCCTTATGCCTACCACAACCCTTCGGAGGGAACAGCCCGGATCATCAAGCACGTGGTGTTGCCCCTCCTGGAACCAGAAGTCTGAAGGCAGGAGACTGTTGAGCAAGAGCAAGCTTCACCAGGAGGGAACAGTTGCGCATCCTGCAACCGGCCCTGGTTTTCTGGGACATGGGTTCTTTTTTGGTCACCGATCAACAAAATGCTGCTCCCGGCCTGGCAGGAGGTCAGCTGTAGCGCTCCAGCAAGACCTGCAGGTGAGCGCGTTCATGGCCCAGCATGCCGTAAGCCAGCGCCCGCACCGTGAACGGATTGCCACCAGCAATGCCCCGGCGCTCCCAGGCGGACACGGCCAGGTGGCGAAAAAACAGTTCGTGGCCCCGACGCACCGCCTGAAATTCCTCCAGCAAGCCCTCAAGCGAACAGGCCCCGAAATCGCATTCCTTCATCCAGTCATCCTGTTCGAAAGGGGGCAGTTCGGCACGGTCACCCCGGGCAAAAAACAGGGCCCGCTGTCCGAAGACCCGCTCGGTGTCGGTCATGTGACCGATGACCTCCTTGACGCTCCATTTGTCTGGTGTGTAGCGGGCGTCAGGTTTGCCAGCAAAGCGCAGGATCTGCTCAGCAGTCACAGCGGCCTGCTGGTGCATTGCAGCGAGCACATCCTCTTCTGGCACCATATCGATGTAACGGGCGTAAAAGGAAACGTACTCGGTGGGCTGGGGTCTGGTCATGGGTTCACCTCGTTGGAATGGCCTGATGGGTTCAGGTCAGTTTACCGGTGCCCAACTGCGCAGACAACACCCTGTGGACAACACCCTTCGTCGCTTTTGAATCCTGCTCTTTTGAATCCTGCTCTTTTGAATCCTGCTCTTTTGAATCCTGCTCTTTTGAACCTGCTCAAGTTTCATGTTTCCATTCTCATGCAGGAAGCAGCCTGGCGGTCAGAACATCCCGTTGGCGTTGCGGCCCACTGTGGGAACTTCCTGGATGGCATCCCAGTGCTCCACGATTTTGCCGTTCTCGATGCGGAACAAATCAGCAAAGGCCACGTGCTTGCCTGCAAATGTCCCCTCGGAGTGGCTGAACACGAAGTTCCCCTCGGCGATGATAAGGTATGCTTCTGGTATGCCCACTGAACCTGCCCCCAAAGTGGTGACCTTTCAACCTGCCCATCCCCTGCCTGTGCGGCTGGGAGTGGTGCGCCTTTACCCACAGCATGCTTCTCTGCAAGACCGTCCCCATTACCGGCAATTTCACTCACTGGTGCTGATCACTGCACGGGCAGGCCACCACCGCATCAATGGCCAGCAGGTGCCCGTGCAGGCAGGACAGCTGTTTCGGATTGGCCCTCGCCACCTCTAGGATGGCAGGGGGGTGAAAGACGCCCATGGCTGGATGGTGCCCTTTGACCTGGATGCCCTCCCACATCACCTGCAGGAAAGCTGGCGCTGGCGCACCCACATGGGGCTCATGGATGGTCCCCACCTGCTGCAGACAGGTCAGGTGCTGCGCTGGTGTTGCTGGATGGAAGAACTGGCGGGAGAACTGGCGCAGCAAGAACTGCGTTATCTGGAGATGGCCGAAGGTTACCTGATCTTGCTGACCACGGCACTGGAGCGTTTTTCTGTCCCAGGAAACCCCGCCAGTGAGCGCATGCAACCCTTGCTGGGGACTTCATTGAAGGGCACTTCCGGGAAGGCATCAGCCTGAGGGAGGTGGCGCAGCACCTGCACCGCGCCCCGGCCTACTGGTGAAACAGAAAAGCGGCAGAACCGTGCTGGAATGGATCACCGAACGCCGCCTGGCCGAAGCGCGTCGGCTGTTGCTGGAAACCGACATGGGTGTGGAAGACCTCGGGCTTGCGTGTGGTTTTGGAGACCCCACACATTTCATTGTTCAATTCAGGAAAAACGTGGGCCAGACCCCGGCGGCCTGGAGGCGCAGCCTGAGGTGAAGCTGCGCAGGCCATGCTGAGAAAAACGCCACAGATGAGGCGAATCCAGTGGAAGTGGTTTGGTGCTTCCTGAAAGGTCATGGTAGAATGTGATCGCTCACTTTTTTGATGTGAGACGGCATCCTGCTTTTGCTCTGGGCTGAAACAGGATGGTGAAAGGCCTTTGCTGAAAGGGCAAAGAGGGCGGGCAGCTGAAAATGCCGGAACATCCCAGCCTTGCCGGATGGCATGGGGTGCCCGCTGCAGCACAATTCACCCCCGGGCAAAGCCTCCTACAGGCCTTCAAGTTTCCTGTGGGTTCATTCTTCACTGCACAAACGAAAGGACACACCATGCACAAGAGAACACTGGGACAGACTGGACTGGGCGTCACCGAAATCGGATACGGGGCCTGGGGCATCGGGCAGAGCATGTGGATCGGGGCCGAGGACACCGAAAGCCTGAATGCCCTGCGGCGTTATGTGGAGCTGGGCGGCAACTTCATTGACACGGCCCTGGTGTATGGAGATGGTCACAGTGAAAGGCTGGTGGGGCAGGTGGTCAGAGAACACCCGCACGTGCTGGTCGCCACCAAAGTCCCACCCAAAAACTTCCTGTGGCCTGCCCGCAAACGCACCACCGCCCAGGAGACCTACCCAGGTGAGCATGTGATGGCCTGCACCGAACAAAGCCTGAAGAACCTGGGCCTGCCCCACATTGACCTGCAACAGTTTCACGTGTGGGATGACAGCTGGACCGACCAGGGCGACTGGCTGGAGGCCATAGGGCAACTCAAAAAAGAAGGCAAAATCAGGCATTTTGGCATCTCCATCAACGACCACCAGGCCAGCAACGGGGTGAAACTCGTCGAGTCTGGTCAGGTGGAAAGCGTGCAGGTGATTTACAACGTCTTTGACCAGAGCCCCCAGGACCGTCTGCTGGACGCCTGCCTGGAACACAACGTCGGTGTGATTGTGCGGGTGGCCCTCGACGAAGGGGGACTCACCGGAAAAATCACCCCCGCAACGGAATTCCCCAGAGAGGACTGGCGCAACCACTACTTCGGTGGGAACCGCAAAACAGAATTGCAAACCCACCTGCAGGCCATCGAACAGGACCTGGGGATCAACACCGAGCAGTTGCCCGAAACCGCCCTGCGTTTTGTGCTCTCCCATCCTGCCGTGTCCACGGTGATCGTGGGCATGCGCAGTGTGCGCAACGTGGAACGCAACGTGCAACTGGCAGATGGACAGGGGCTTCCCCGGGAGCAGGTGCAAAAACTGTATGGGCACCGCTGGGACCGCAACTGGTACGCAGAGGCAGGAACCGACTGACCCCAACCCCCTGCACACAACAGTCTGTTCGTCACATCTGCAGTGGCATTGCAGGGCGAAAAGCCCCCGCAGATGTGAACCTCGGGATCTTGCCCTTAGGACAGTTCAACCACCACCGGCGGATTCACCGGCAGGTACTCCTGGTTGAGCATGGACGCATTGACGGACACCCGCCCACCTTGCACAAATTGACCATAAGCCTCATGAATGTGCCCGAAGACATGGAGTTTCGGGCACAAACGGCTCTCCAGTGCTGCCAGGAGCCGCGGGCAGCCGACGTGTTCACCCTCTGGCAACACCTGGTCCAGTGTCCCAAAAGGTGGGCCGTGGGTGATCAGCACGTTGGTGTCATCCGGGATGAGGTCCCAGTAACTGCCAATGGTGGCCGGACCACGGTTGAAGGCCCAGTCGAAAAAAGTCGGTGTGATGGGTGATCCCCAGAACTTCACCCCCTCCAGCGTAACCCCTTCATCCTCCAGGTAGATCACTCCATCAGGCACCATGGCCCGGGCTTTCTTGCGTCGTTTCTCAAAGATGAAGTCGTGGTTGCCTGCAATGAAGATCTTGTGGGGGTGAGGCTGGGCAGCAAACCAGGTCAGAAAAGCCTGGGTTTCTGCAACATGACCCCGCATGGAAAAATCACCAGCGTGAATCAGCACGTCACTGTGGGGCAACTGCAACTGGTCATGCTGGTTGTGGGTGTCTGAGATGCAAACGATTTTCATGGTGACCCTCTGCATGATACCAGCGACTCCACCAGCAGGGTAAAGAGCCCTGTTCAATCAAATTCAATTCAATCTTTTTTTCACGAGCTTAAATCAAAGCTCCCCCAACCCACAATCTCCACCTTTCTTCCTTCTTCTCACCCCCAATTTCCACCTTTCTCTTTTCTTTCGGCTTTTTCACCAGGCCCAGGCCAATGCATAAGCACAGGGAAAAAACACAGGGAAAAAGCAAAAGCTTTAAAGGATTCAGACCATCACCTCCCAGCTTCCGTTTTACACTGGTTCATGGAACTCACTTTTCTGGGCACAGCGGCTGACAGCGCTTACCCCCTGCCTTTTTGCGCCTGCACCATCTGTCAGCAAGCCCGGGGCACGGGTGGCAAGAACATTCGGCGACGCTCCAGCGTGATGGTCAACCGGGACCTGCTGATTGACCTGGGACCAGACAGCATCCAGGCCCTGCTGACTTTTGGTTTTGACCCGGGTCAGATTCGCTTTCTCCTGCAAACCCATCCGCACCACGATCACTTCGATCCCAACCATTTGATCACCCGCATTCCCGATTACGGCTGCATCTGGGCGTCCCCCCTGACCCTGGTTGCTTCCTCAGGGACACTGGGGCGCATGTCCATGATGCTGCAAGCCACAGGTTTTGAAGGGGATCTTGTGAGGGCAGAAACGCAACACCTGCTCAACACCGAGGTTCACCCCCTTCAGGCAGGCGAATCCACAACCATCGGGGACCACCACATCACCGCTTTTCAAGCCAACCACGACGCTGCTGCAGAATCGCTGCTCTACGCAATCCAATCCGGGGGGCGCGCCCTGCTGTACGCGACGGACACGGACACCCTGCTGGAGCCCACACAGAACCAGCTTTCAGTCAGCGGTCTCCGTTTCTCGTTGGTGGTGCTGGACCACACCTATGGCCCGGGTTGCGATGGAGGAGGGCACCTGAATGCAGAACGCTTCCGTGCCACCATGGCCTGGCTCCGGGAGGCAGGTCTGCTTGAAGACAACGCAAAAATCTACGCCACGCACCTGTCACACCAGGGAAACCCCGAACACCAGGAACTCGCAAGGTACGCCCATCAGCATGGTTACCTGATCCCCTGGGATGGCCTGACCGTGAGGGTGTAACCCAGTCAATGCAGCCGAGCAGAACGGAAACCTGACCCACAAGGTCATGCCCAGCAGGGAAACTTCCCTGTTGTCTTGCTGGGCTGAGCCCTTCCACAATTCCGCAAGCTGCTTATTGCCCAGAGCTGAAGCTGTGGCAACAGCAAAGAAATGAAAAAGCAAGGGAAAAAAGCTGGAAAAGGGAAGGGGAAAAAGAGGGTCAAAAACACATGGAAAAAGAAGGGAAGGGTGAGGGGGGTAGGGTTGGTTGAAGTTCGTGAAATAAGTATCTATTTGGTATTCAAGTTGCTGCAGATGGTTGAGGTGCAGCAACACTTGCTGAACCAATACACCCTCCTGCGCGACCTGGATGCTGAGGAACTGTAAACTTTTGCTGCGTTGAAGCTGTATCCTGACCCCTTGTGCTGGCCCCCGGGGCCAGGATTACCCTGCTTTCAGCAGAGAAGAGGATGCGTGACCTGATTCCCAGTGGCCGATTCCCACAGATTGCCCGCCTGACCCGCAAAGCCCTGCAGATCTACGCCGAGCAGGGCCTCTTGCGCCCGGTGCACACCGACCCCCACAGCGGGTACCACTACTACAACCCTCAGCCAGCTGGAAGAAGCCCGGCAGATCATTTTGCTCAGGGATTTCAACATGTCCCTGGACGACATCAAAGAAGCCCTGAGGTCCTGGCACGCCCCACAACTTTCCGGTCTGCTGCAGGAACAGCAGGAGCACCGACGATGTGGAGCGTGCGCAGCGTTTCAGTGTGCGCTTGAATTGCAGTGCCGTCCAGCAGCAGCTAAACCTCTTTGAAGACAACCCTGCCATGCTGCAGCTGTGCGAGGAAGCAAATCTGGCCAGTTTGTGCCGGGGACCGCTGGTCATGGGCTTCTTCAACCAGTCATGACAAAACGCACGCTAGCAGGAGACTAAATACAGGTTTTTTCTGTCTGCCACGAGACATTTCGATTTTCCGTATGCCGCTTTCAGAGTGGTCATTCTGGTTTCAGAGTGGTCATTCTGGTTTCAGAGTGGTCATTCTGGGTTGAAGAGTGCCTGCCATTCCTGCTCCAGGTTGGCCTTATCAGAGGTACTTCAAATGTAGAGTTGATTCCCAGATCACGCCCTCAGGCAGTTGTTTGACAGAGTTCAGCATGACTCCGCTGCTGTTTTGCTTCAATATCAGAAGGTTCCAGCCCGTCTTAATCTGCACACTCAACACCATGGATCTATCCACACCACAGACAGCTGAAAGATTGGCGCTTTGAGAAGCATAAAAAACGGAGAGCGTCTGTGGGGGGTCTCCTGGAATGCTGATCTCCAGGTTGTCAATGTTCTGGCCTTTGCTGTTGAAGATCACAAAGGTCATGGGAACCACCCTCACCGCCTGTGATTTACTTTGATGTTGACAGGTCTTGGGGTCTCCCAGCAAGAGAAATTCTTTTGTCAGAGTGGCTTTAATCCCCTCTTTAGGAAGGGTCAGGATAAATTGGCCTTTACTGTCAATCTGGGTTTCAAGCAGTGAAATGGCTCCGACGGGAATGTAGCGCAGGTCTGCTCCAGGATACATTTTCAGGACTCCGGTTTTACCTGCGGGCCATTCGACGATCTGACCTTTAAATGTCCAGGTTTCAGCACTGGCTGTGCAGGCCAGAAGGCTTGCAGCGATCAGGAATACGAGACGATTGAACATGGGATCTCCTTGAACCTCTAAGGTGGCTGGTCCGTCTTTGATCGAACAAGAAACCAGTCTTAGGAAGATACCAGTTTAAACATTGGGATGCAGGTGTTTCATGAGTAGGCGGCGTTTCTTGTCAACATCTTCAACCCAGAATGACCACTCTGAAAGCGGCATACGGAAAATCGAAATGTCTCGTGCCAGACAGAAAAAACCTGTATTTAGTCTCCTGCTAGCGTGCGTTTTGTCATGACTGGTTGAAGAAGCCCAAACAACAAAAAGGCCAGCAGTGGCTGGCCCTGACAATGCACTGACTTTGCTCTTCCAGACACTCCAACTGCATCCAAAAGAAAACCGCAGGGGATGCCCTGCGTGACTTTTATTGTTTTTTGAGAGGTTTTGTTCAGTGTGGGAGTTTAAAAGCTGCGAATCTGCTGCTGCACCCACCTTGAAGCGGGTGCAGCCAGCCTGCTCTGGACGGGGGTGATGCATTTTGCCAGCAGCAACATCAGGGCGCCAATCAAGAACAACATGGCATCACCTCCCGGGGAGATTCCCCTATACCTTTCCTGAACCCACTTTAAAATGGGGCACTGAATTTCGTCTGAGAGGGACTGAAGTCAAATTGAGAATCCTGACAGAAAACTGATAGAAATCCAGAAGCCTGTCCGAGGGTAGCGCTTCAGACCCCAGTCCAGCAGCTTTGCAGCTTGCCCTGTTCTCTCACAGCAGGCCACTGCGCACGGCCTTCACTGCCGCCTGGGTGTGGTCACTGGCAGACAGTTGCACCAGAAGCTCCTGCACATGGTTCTTGATGGTGCCCCACTCAGGGTGAATTCCATGCGGTTCATTGGGCCTCCTGGTTGCGTTTTACATGCGTCCAGGCGTGCGTGATGGCCTGGTCTGTGCTGGTGAAATCATGGTGGCCATGTCTGGTGAGCACGTCATACAGGCCCATGTTCACCAGCAGGATGCGGGGTTGGTTTTGAAGCCCGGAGAACATCAGGGTGATGCCCCTCCCGTGCAATTCATGCAAGATGGCCTCCAGGGCGTGTGCGGCACTGGCATCAAGGGTTTTGACGCGCCGCATGCGCAGGATCACAACGTCGATGCTGCTGAGGCTGGTGAGGTTTTCCAGGAAACGACCAGCCACCCCGAAGAACAGTGGGCCTTCCACCCGGTAGGCCAGCACCCTGCGTTTCAGGAGGTGCGGGTCATGTTCCAGGTCCAGGGGGGTGTTTTCGGTGAGGTCGATGGATTCGAAGGTGTGGCTCTGGATCATGCGCTGGATGAACAGCACCCCTGCAATGAGCAATCCCACTTCAATGGCCAGGATCAGGTCAAACATCACCGTGACCAGCGTGGTGATCAGCATGGTGCTGAGGTCACTGCGGGTGCTTTTCAGCAGGGTTTTGATGGCCTCAAATTCCAGCATGCGGTAGGCGGTGACCATCAGGATGCCAGCGAGCACCGCCAGCGGGATGCTGGCGGCATAGTGTCCGAGCAGCAACACAATGAGCAACAGGAACAGGGCGTGGAAAATGCCGGTGAGTCGGGTGTGTGCGCCACTTTTGACCCCCACGGCGGTGCGGGCGATGGCTCCGGTGGAGGGGATGCCTCCGAAGATGGGGGTGACCAGGTTGGCGATGCCCTGTCCGATGAGTTCCCGGTCCGGGTCATGTCGGTCTTTGAGGGTCATGCCATCTGCCACCACGGCCGAGAGCAGGCTTTCCAGGGCGCTGAGCACCGCAATGGCCAGCGCTGCACTGAACAGGGTTCCGAGGTCCTGAAATGGAAGGCTGGGCAGGTGCGGGGTGGGCAACCCGTGGGGGATCTCCCCGATGCGGGGCAGGGTGTGGTGTTGCAGCACGCTGGTGCTGGTCACCAGCACCAGCGCGATGATGCTGCCGGGAATTTTTTTGGTGATGCGGGGCCAGAACAGCATGATGGCCATGGTGACCAGGGCCGTGAGGGGGGGGAGGAAGTTGGGGTGCTGCAGGTAAGCCTGAATCAGGTGGGTGCTGGTGAGGAGGATGTTGCTTTCGCTGTGCGAGGGGGGAAGCCCGAGGAAGTTGGGGAGTTGCTGCAAGAAAATGATGATGGCGATGCCGTTGGTGAATCCAGTGATCACCGGCCAGGGAATCAGGTGCACCACCCGTCCAAGTTTCAGGATGCCCATGAGGGTGACCATCGCTCCGGCGAGCAGGCCAACCACGAAGACTTTTTCCAGTCCGTACTGGGCAATCACGGGGATGAGCACCACGGTCATGGCTCCGGTGGGTCCAGTGATCTGGTAGCGGCTTCCTCCGAACAGGCTGGCCAGCAGTCCAGCGATGATGGCGGTGAAGAGTCCGGCTGCGGCACCTGCTCCGCTGGTGACCCCGAAGGCCAGGGCGAGGGGCAGGGCAACCACGGCGACGGTGAGGCCTGCGAGCAGGTCTTGCTGGAGGTGGGTGGGAGTGTAATGCTGGAATTCTTTCTTCCAGGCGGGCAGGGGATTGAGGGGATGCTGAAAAGCACGTTTGGTGGTGTTCATGGTTCTTCCCTGGATGCCATGGATTGCTGGAGGTGCTGCAGGATCTGGCTGCTGCGGTGGATTTGCCGCTGGTAGATGCTTCTGGCGAGGTCGAGGAAGGTGTAGATGTCCCTGTCTTCCACCTGGTAATGCACGGTGGTGCCGTCTTTGCGGGCGTGGATGAAGTTTTGCTGTCGGAGTTTGCTGAGTTGCTGGCTGAGGCTGCTCTGGTCGACGTGCAGTTGGTTTTGCAGTTCGGTGACCGTCTGGCTGCCTTTGCGGAGCTGGTCGAGGATGGCGAGCCTCAGGGGATGCCCCAGGGTTTTGAAGAATTCAGCTTTGTACTGATGCAGTTCAGGCTCCATATTAAAATATTATAAATATTTAATATTCTAATATGTAAAAAAATGAGTGAATCAACAGCAAAGCATCAAAAGCTTTGCCTGGTGTGTCTTCGACCTGGACAGTCAATCCCATCAGGACCAGCATCAACCACCGGCATCCCCAAGGACCAAAAGGGCACTGCCCTGACTTCACAGGGCACAACCACACCCGAGGCGACCTGACCCATGGGGTTCCCACCGGGGTGACTTTGCCTGAGGGCGTCCCTGAAGGGCAAGGTGGGTGGGGTCCGAATTGGCTGGAAACCCAGTGCAGTACAGTGAACCTCCATAACAGTCCTGCTGTGCATGTCAGAAGATCCTCGACAGGAGAGCCTGTCAGAACGGCGTCTGGTGCTGCTGTCTTGTGAATCGCTGCTGTTTCGGGTCGTGAAAGGGCGTGGATATCGGGGGCATCCCCCACTACGAAAAGGTGCACCCTCACAGAATACGCCCAGCACAAACGCCACTGCCTGCGCTGCCTCCGTGTAGCCCAAAAGCATCTCCAGACACCCATCCAGGACACGCCCACCTGATGAAATGCCTGACGGACGCCTACCACGCCCTGTGACCCACAGCCCACATGAGAGACAACGTGGGGGTACAGCAAGGCCCCTTGGGGTCTGGTCATGGGTTTATGGATGACTGGAGCAATGCGTTTCAGGGTTGTTGGGTCAGGTGAGGGGTCCATGTGTGAAACCAGCCCTGTGCGCTGTGTTCGTTGGGATGGTCTTGCAGGCAGATGCAGGTGATGTTCAGGTGGGCGTTGGGGTGTTGGGTCTGGATGCGTTTCAGGGCTTCATCCTGGGCCTGGATGCTGTTTTCGCTGTGTAGGGTGAAGGGTTTGTAGGTGTGGGTTCCATTCACATCCAGGAAAACCAGCACAGTGTACAACCTTGATTCTTTAATGATCACATTCTAATATTATACTTTTCTAATCTATTGAGCCAGGGACAAAGCCCACCATCAAAGATCAACCCTGCTGCAATTGCTGAAGCAACTGGCTGGATTGCAGCAACTGACGTTCATAAATGCTGCGGGCCAGATCCAGAAAACCGTACACCTCCTGGTCATGCACGTGGTAGTGCACCAGGGTGCCTTCCTTGCGGGACGTCACGAAATTGAAGGTGCGCAACTTCGCCAGGTGCTGGGACAAGCTGCTCTGGTCCACATCAAGCCGTTGCTGCAATTCACCCACAGACAGCTCGCCTTCTCTGAGGGCATCCAGGATGGCGAGCCTGAGGGGGTGACCCAGGGTTTTGAAGAATTCGGCTTTGTAGCGGTGCAGGGGACTGTCCATCTGCAAACATTATAATCAATGAAATTTTGCGCAAAGCCGAATCCGATCCGGCACACTGCCCTTACGTGCACGTGGGAGGCTGAACATCAGAACCCCCGGAGAGGTGCTGGAGGACACAGCTTTCCCGGGGGCCTTTGAAGAGGAAGAGGAATCAGATCGTCTGGACGCTGTCCAGCCAGTCTGCGTTGAGTTGCACAGGGAGGGAGAGGAGCAGGTCGGCACTGCTCTGGCCTGCTTTGAGGAGGAAGGTGCCTTTTTCAGCCACCCAGGCTTGCTGCTGGTCATCGAAGAAGGCAAAAGAGCGCATGTCCAGCTTCAGTTGCACGGTGGTGCTTTCTGCAGGTTCCAGGGAGACTTTGGCAAACCCTTTGAGTTCCTTTTCGGGGCGCTGCAGGGTGCTTTGCTGGTCTGTGACGTAGAGTTGCACCACGGTCTGGCCGGGTCTCTGGCCAGTGTTCTGCACCTTGACTGTCACAGTGAGGGCGTCTCCGGGATTCAGTTCAGTGGGATCTGCTTGCAGGTCAGAAAGTTCAAAGGTGGTGTAACCCAGACCATGCCCGAAAGGGAAAAGGGGCCTGAGTTCCTTCCTGTCCACATGGCGGTACCCGATGTAGAGGCCTTCCTGGTATTCCACGTGTCCGTTTTCACCGGGGTATTGCAGGTCCGGGGTTTCAGGGTGGGTGGGATCGTCTGAAAGCTGAGCAGGGAAGGTCTGGGGGAGGCGTCCTGAGGGTTCCGCCTGACCCAGCAGCACATCTGCAATGGCATGTCCGGCTTCCTGGCCGGGAAACCAGGCCTGCAGCACAGCAGGAGCCTGGTTCAGCCAGGGCATCAGGACGGGGCCTCCGGTTTGCAGCAGCACGATGGTGTTGGGATTCTGTTGCAGCACGGCCTGCACCAGTTCATCTTGTTGACCTGGGAGGTCTAAACCCCAGCGGTCCACGCCTTCGGTTTCCCATTCGCCGTTGGTGCCAATGCACACCACCGCGTAATCTGCCTTTGCAGCAAGCTGGGCGGCTTCTGCAATGCTGTTTTCGGGAAGGGGTTTGCGGAACCCGAAACGCACGGCACTGATCCCGAAACCGTGGGCCACTTCCGGGGTGCGGTATTCGATCAGGACGGTGTGTTCACCTGCAGTCAGGGTGGCTTCGCCTCTGGCCTCATCGCTGCCAAATCCGAAATAGGTGTCTCCAGGACGGTAATCTTCCCAGTTGTTGACCACCAGTTCCCCATCCACATACAGGCGGGTGAGGCCTGCGCTGGCCAGACTGAGTTCAAAGCGGCCCTCTTCGGGAATGCTGAGGGTGGAGGTCATTTTTGCCTGAAAAGCCCTGGGCACCCCTTCAGGCAACCCGAACCACATGATTTCCCCGAGGGGCTGGTGTTCCTGGACCAGCACGGTGTCTGAGCCCAGCTCCTGATAGGCAATGTCAAAACCCCCCTGGTGCACGGGCAGGAATTTGTCGTTGTAGCAGCCGATGTGGTAAGACACCTGATTTTCACCCAGTGCGGCCTGCAGCCCCTGAAGGGGGGAGACCTGACGGTGGGCGTTCATCTGGGCGCTGCCTCCACCCATCACCTGTCCCTTGGCTGCGTTGGGTCCGATCACGGCGACTTTTGCTCCGGCAGGGAAGGGCAGCAAATCACCCTGGTTTTTCAGGAGCACCATGCCTTCTGCGGCAGCCCTGCGGATCAAGGCGGTGGTGTCCTGGTGCTCCTGGTCTTTTTCGTTGGCGTCTTGCACATCCAGGGGCTGATGCAGCACCCCGGTGCGCTCCAGGAGGCGCAGCACATTGCGGGCAGCAGTCTTGATGGCTTCCTGCAAGGCCTCATCGTTCTGGGCTTCCTGCAAGAGGGCTGCGCGGGCACGGGCCGGACCGGGCATTTCCAGGTCCAGGCCTGCCAGCACGCTTTCTCCTGCACTGTGGCTGCCAAACCAGTCCGACATCACCAGGCCATCAAACCCCCACTCCTGGCGCAAGATGTCTGTGAGCAGGCGTTTGTTTTCGCTGGCGAAGGTGCCGTTCAGTTTGTTGTAGGCGCTCATCACCGCCCAGGTTTTGCCTTCCTTGACGGCCATCTCGAAAGGCAGCAGGTACAGTTCACGCAGGGCACGTTCAGGGATGTCGCTGGAGATGGTGTTGCGCTGGTACTCGGATTCGTTGCCCACAAAGTGCTTGACGGTGGCAGCCACGCCTTTTTCCTGCAAACCACGGATGTAGGCGGCCCCGAGTTTTCCGGTCAGGAAAGGGTCTTCGGAGTAGCTCTCAAAGTTGCGTCCGTTCAGGGTGCTGCGAAAAAGGTTGACGGTGGGGGCGAGAAGCACCCCTGCGCCCTTGTCGGTGGCTTCACGGGCCAGGTGCTGCCCGACTTCATGCAGCAAATCTTCATTCCAGGTGCTGCCCAGCGCAATGCCCACCGGGAAAGCCGCGGTTTTCTTGCCGCCCACCAGAGGACCCCCACCCCGCACTCCGGCAGGACCATCGCTGACCTTGAGCTGCGGGATGCCCAGGCGTTCAATGGCAGAGGTGCGCCAGAAATCTGCGCCAGAAAGCAAAGAAACCTGTTCTTGCAGGGTGAGTTGTTGCAGCAGGTCTTCAACGGTTGGGGACTGGGTCTGGGTCATGGGGCACCTCTTGGGGGTCAGGGAACGTTTCGGGATCAGAATTTCTAAGGTTGGATTTATTAAATCAAGCCTAGTAAAATATGGGAGGATTGTCAAGCGACCCGCCAGCCTCTAGAATCTCATCAGAAAGGCACCATGACCCTCTCAAGCGATTCCATCCCTGCCCGTGAAAAGGTGTACCACGCCCTCAAAACCGCACCCGGCACCCGCCCGGAACTGGCCCAGCGCACCGGACTGAGCGTGGTTTCGGTGATTGCCGCCGTGGATGAACTCATCGCCTGCGAACTGGCCCGTCTGCAAGAAACCCCGCCTCCATCAGGTCGGGGAAGACCTGCAGCACGGGTGGGCCTGCGCCTGGACACCACCATCACCGCACTGGACCTCGGGGCACCCCAGGTGCTGGCAGGCCGCTTCAATCTGCTGGGCGGTTTTCAGGAGGGAAGCGAAACCCGAACACACGGGACCGCCTTCTCCCGTTTCAGCGAAGACCCTGAACACAATGTCCAGTTGCTGCAAGCGTGGCTGCAGGAACAGGGCAGCGCAAATTTATCGGTGATCAGCGTGCTGGGGGCCGTTCATCCGCGCACCCGTATCCTCAGCAGCCATCCGCTGGGCATGAAAGAATACCCGCTGGAAAAAGACCTCTCAGAGCGGCTGGGCTGGCCCGTTCTGGTGGAAAACGACGCCAATCTGTCTGCATGGCACAGCTGGCACACCCTGGGCCTTGCAAAAGAAGACCCTCTGGTGTTTTTGAATTACAGCCACGGCATCGGGCTGGGCATGGTGCTGGGCGGCAAAGTGTACCACGGCGCAACAGGCGCAGCAGGAGAAGTCTCTTATGCTGCAGACCCTGCAAAACGCGGCAGGCACGACATTCTGGCCCGCAGGCTGATCAGGCACCTGCACAGCGCCATCCCAGGCAGCACCACTGCAGAGGTGGCCGCAGTGGCCGTGCAAGGCGACCGCAGCGCCCTGAAAGCCCTGAAGCTGTTCAACCAGGATCTGGCCAACCACCTCACAGCCGTGGCTGCAGTGCTGGATCCGGCAGTGATGGTCTTGCAGGATGTACCGCACGCTGCCGACCCTCTGCAGAAAGAACTGCAGAAAGCCCTCTCCGAACTGGATTTGCATCCCCGGGTGATGGTCAGCCCACTGGGGCCAATGGGTGGACTGTACAGTGCAGCCCATTATGGGGCTCACATTCTGGAGCAGCAGAAACTTCGGGGAGAAATGCCCTGATCAAGACACGGGCTTTTTGAAATCGCAATCAAAAACCAGCAGGATCTTTTTTGACTCGCACAAAATGCCGCATCTGACGCCTGTTTTTTCATGGATCTTCTGGCTGGATTCCTGAAAACCTTTTTATTCCTGGGGCTCCTCATGGCCCAGGATCTGGACTTTTACCGCTGCACATCCTTTTTGCCCATGAGGCAACAAACCCCTCAAAATGCGTCCAGAATGGGATGATTGGCCATTTCCCAGTTGAAACAACCACCAGACGAAACATCCCCTTGACATGAAAGCGCTTTCAGAATATCTTTGATTTATTAAACCTTGCTTCAATAAATCGGCAGCGGGCGGCCTGTTCTGCTCCATTCCGCCTCATCTTCCTGCTCCCCTTCAGACAGAGCACAACCTGTCTCCTGCCCTCACCTTTCACCTGTCCCCACCTGCGGAGGAAACCCCATGGAAAGCAAAACCAAAAACCTCAAAACCCGTTCGCAGATTGCCCAGATGACCGCCAGGGCTTTCCCTGAAACCACACTGGCAGACCACGAAAACGCCATTCAGGAACTCAAAGATGGCTGGTTCAACGCTGGTTACCTGATTCAGCTGGCAGATGGCCGGGAAGTGGTGCTGAAAATCGCCCCACCAGCAGGTGCAGAAGTCATGCAGTACGAGAAAGACATCATGACCACCGAAGTGCACACCATGCGTCTGGTGAAAGCCAACCCCAGGATCCCGGTTCCCGAAATCCACTTTTACGACCCCAGCCATGAAGTGTGCGACTCCAGTTACTTCTTCATGGAGAAAATCACTGGAGACACCCTCGAACACCTCAAAGGCCACCTTCCGGCAGAAACCTGGACAGAGCTGGAGCAGCAAACCGGGCAGGTGGTCCGGGAGATCAACACCTTTCAGGGCACCTATTTTGGATATGAAGGGAACGAGAAACTGCGGGCAGCCACCTGGAAAGACGCTTTCCTGAAAATCTTTGAGGCTGTACTGGAAGATGCAGAAAAGAAAGATGTGCAATTTGATTTCTCTTACCAGGAGATCCGTGACACCCTGCACCGGCACCTTCCTGCGCTGGAAGACATCACCTCTCCGTGTCTGGTGCACTGGGATGGCTGGAACCCCAATTTTTTCGCCAGGGATGACAAAATCATCGGGATCATCGACTTTGAACGCGCTTTGTGGGCTGAACCTTTGATGGAAGCCCAGTTCCGCCCCTTCTTCGGGGAAGGCATCACCCAGCAGATGCGCGGCTACGGCAAAACTGAATTCACTTTTGCAGAAGAACAGCGCATGCACCTGTACTCACTGCACCTGGGTCTGGTGATGCACGTGGAATGCCATTACCGCCATTACGACACCGACGACATCTTCAATTTTTCCAGAACCTTCATTGCAGACACCATGCAGTGGCTGAAAGAGCACTGATCTGACATGAAAACCCCATCTGGTGTGGAACGTCTGGGCACCGCCAGCATTGGCAGGCTGCTGCTGGAGATGTCCACCCAGACCACCTTCGCCCTGCTGGTTTATGCCATCTACACCATCACCGATGTGTATTTCCTCTCAAAAGGCGTGGGGCCGCTTGCTGCTGCCGGGGCGTCCATCATTGCTCCGGTGTTGATTGCCCTGGGTGCGGTGTCCACCACCGTTGGCGCAGGTGGGGCGTCGGTGGTGTCCAGAGCGCTGGGCGCAAAAGACACAGAGCGAGCCTCCCGTGCTGTTGCGGCTTCTCACCTGATCTTCTGGACTGCGGCCCTCACCCTCACGGTGCTGGGGGCCACGTTCATCAGGCCCCTGGTGTTCCTGCTTGGGGCAACAGACGCGATTGCACCTTACGCCATCGAATACGGACGCATCATCTTTCTGGGGGCCCTCACCAGCACAGGGTTTTCAGCGATCATCCGGGCAGATGGCAGTGCCCGTTACGCCACCCTGATCTGGGTGGTTCCGGTGACCATGAATGTGGTGCTGTGCTGGCTGTTCATCATGGTGCTGCACCTGGGTGCCGCTGGAGCAGCCCTGGCCACCGTTTGCGGTCAGGCGGTCTCGGCAGGGATGGGGATGCATTTCTTTTTCTTCAGGAAAAACCGCTCCTACCAGATCAGAAGCAAGCACTTCAGACCCCACTGGCAGACGTTGAAGGAAATCCTGCTGGTGGGGTTGCCCTCCCTGACCCGCAACCTCAGCGCCAGTGTGCTGGCCATTGTGGTGAACAACCTTTTGAAAGGCATGGGAGGAGACAGCGCCCTGAGCATCTTTGCCGTGGTGAACCGGCTTTATGTGGCCCTGTCCATCCCACAAATGGGCATCGTGCAGGCCATGCAGCCCATTGTGGGGTTCAATTTTGGGCAGCGCAAACAGGACAGGGTGCAGCAGACCATCAAAGTGTCCATCCTGACCACCGTGGGGTATGGGCTGCTGATCTGTGCGCTCTGCACGCTGGTTCCAGCCAGCCTGATTTCCCTGCTCTCCAGAGACACCGAAGTGATTGCTTCTGGCTCCTCTGCTTTGCGCTGGATGGCCCTGGCCTGCCCGGTGGCCGGGGTGTCCATGGTTGCTGCTGCAGTGTTTCAGTCCCTGGGTTTGCCTGCAAAAGCCCTCTGGCTGACCATTGGGGGCATTGTGATGGTGAAACTTCCGGTGCTGCTGCTCTCTGCCCATTTCTTTTCCCTGACTGGAATCTGGGTGGCAGAGGGGATTTCGGAGGTGCTGCTGTGCGGGGTGGCGCTGGTGATGCTGGGGAGAAGCCGAGGGCCGAGGGCTGAGAAGTAGGAAGCATTCCATGGTGGCCCTGGTTTCCATCAAGACAGACAGGTTGAGATTGGTTTACAAGACAGCATTCTTCACGATCAAGTCACTGGCTCTGGCCATAGATGTTGAAACTGCTTTGCTGATCCACAGTTCCACTGCTGGTCACCAGATGCCTTCCCGATCGATCGAAAGCCAATTGTTGAACGGGACTGGAGAAACCGTCGAGGGTTTGCAACACTGCCAGCGTGGCAACATCAAGCAGGTGAACTTCACACCTCTCGGTCGAAACGGCCAGCCATTTTCCAGTCTGATGCATGGTGATGGCCTCCACCAAGAAAGGCAACTCCCTCTGTTGCTGCCCATGCAGGGTCCAGAGGCAAGCCATTTTGTTGTGCAGGTGCATCACCACCTGTTCTGTGCTGGGGTTCCACTGCAGCTTTCTCACTCCATCGTCCAGGTGGATGCGGAAGATTTCACGTTGTTGATGCAGGTCCCACAAAAGCACCACACCCCTGCCATTCTGGGTGCTTCTCCCCATCACCAGAAGGCGGCCATCTGGAGAGATGTCGCCTGCACTGGAGCCCAGGTCGCCTTCCACAAAAAAGGTGTTTTCCTGTGAAATGACCTGTCCCTTTCTGACCCGTGCAGGTTCCAGCACATCGGTGCTGTCAAAATCGGGCAGGTGCCAGCAGGTGACATGTCTTCCAAAACCAAACAATGCTGCAGGGTGTTCAGCGAAAGCCAATGCTGTGGCCTTTTCCTCATTCTGGTAAATGACTTCTCCAGTGGACGCATTCAAAACCTCAAGGAATAGCTCGTTTTCATTGACCCACAGGGCCGCCAGCACACTTCCATCTGGACCCAAGCTGGCAAGACAGGTGGGCCGATCAAAAGTGTGCTGGAAGAGAACCTCACCAGCCTTGGCTTCCCACACATCCACCTGATCACCATATCCCAGGGCCAACAACCTTGAGCCATCTGCGGAATAATCCACCTGCAGAACGCGGCTGTCGAACGCCCGAAACGACTGAATCCGCTGCTTTTTGGACACGTCAAACAGCTGGACCTGTCCAGTCACATCCCCCACCAGCAGCAAACCCTGTTGAAACTTCAGCAGGGAAATCTGCCAGGAGCCAATTTCCCAGGTCTCGGGCTCGGTGTCAACCTGCTGGGGGTGGTGAAGCTGCAATTCTCCTCGTGCTGGAGAGGTAACCAGCAGTTCAGAGTCCACAAAAGCGTAAGGTTGGAGAGATGAAAAATCATCTCGATGGTGGCTGAAGCTGTAGTGGGGGGTGCCGTCCACAGAGGACACCAGGCGGACAAGTTCTTCATTTTCCCACCCGGCTGCATCAACGTACCCCACGCCTTCGGGCTGGAAATGCATGTGCTGCACTTCCCATTCCACGTTCAGGACAAAGCGTGAAGTGCAGGCAGGGAGGTCCAGCACTTCGATGCCTTCTCCTCCCAGGGCAATTTGCAGACCATCCAGGCTGGTTTCCAAAAGGTTGACTTCTGAGAGCCTGGACTGAACTTCCCGCAGGGGTTTGAGGTTCTGAAAATCCCAGACGGCCAGGGTGGCGGGTCCTGTTTTCAGAAACAGCAGGTCTCCCTGGGGACGGCAGGACACCCGAGAGGCCTGAACCGGGAGGGTCTGAATCTGCCTGCCTGTTTGAGGGTCCCACACCTCCACTGCACCTGAAGCGGTCACCAGGGCGAGCCGGTCCAGGGTGACCGCAAAACCCTGGATGAATCCTGTTTTGGTGGTGATGGAGTGTTTCAGCTGTTCTGTTGAAACATCGAAAACATGGAGGTGGCAGCCCTGGGCAAACAGGACTTCGCCATGGGGAGTCACTTGTGCATGGTGCACCGGTGATCCTGCAGTTTTGAGTGCTTTGTGCAAAGTATAAGGGTAAAAATCTGTTTCTGACATACTCAATCTTCAGGATAGCATGTCATGCATTGCAATGGAGTCTTGATGGCGTCAAGTGGGCATCTCCTGTTCCCCTGTCCTTCTGGCCAGCATGACCGACCAACAGGCTGACCGCCCTCACCTTTACTGCCCCATGCCTAATTATGTTATAATACTAAAAATCCCAAACATTTCACTTTTAAACCACTTGCAACAGAAAGGCGCACCCATGACCCACACCATGAACCTGCATTGGACCCCCACCCCAGGACAACCCGGCATCGAAACCGACCTGCATTTGCCCGATGGTCGCACCTTGCATGTGTACGACACCCCCTCTGCAGACCAGAACAACCTGACCGTGATCTGGCACCACGGCACCCCCAACCTGGGCAGACCTCCTGTTCCCCTGTTTGAAGCAGCAAAACGCCTGGGGGTGCGCTGGGTGGGCTTTGACCGCCCCAGTTATGGCACCTCCACGCCTGTGCCAGACCGCTCCGTGGGCTCCATGGCTCAGGATGTGGCTTTCATTGCAGATCAGCTGGGCATTCAGCATTTTGCAGTGATGGGACACTCTGGCGGAGGCCCTCACGCCCTGGCCTGTGCAGCACTGCTGCCAGAGCGGGTCAAGGCTGCGGTCAGTCTGGCTGGACTGGCCCCATATGGCGCAGAAGGGCTGGACTGGTTTGCAGGCATGCATTCCCCGGAGTCGCTGCAAGCCTCTGTGGCAGGACGCAAGGCCAAAGAGGCCTTCCAGGCTTCTCCCCCTGAATGGGACCCAGAGGTGTTCACCGGAGCAGATTTTGAGGCCCTGAACGGTGCCTGGTCCTGGATCAACAGCGTGGTCGAACCTGCACTGGCTGCAGGTCCAGAAGGCCTGATCGACGATGATCTGGCTTACGTGAATCCCTGGGGTTTTGACCCTGCACAAATTCAGGTTCCCGTGCTGCTGGTGCATGGTGAAGAAGACCGCATGGTGCCCGCTTCCCACAGCCAGTGGCTGACCCGGCACATTGCTGCAGCAGAACTCTGGTTGAGGCCTGAAGAAGGACACATTTCGGTGCTCAATCAGGCAGAAGCAGCTCTGGAGTGGCTGAGCAAAGCAGCTTCACGCTGAGCACCTGACCTGGATAAGAACCCTAAAGGGGTTAAAGTGTTGGCGCTGCCACCCAGGACAGCGCAGTCTTTTTTCTTGATTGGAACCCTATCCTTCCAGAAGGATTCGCTCTGTCCTGCTCTCCTGGAGTAAATGCAAGCTCCTTCAGCGGATATTGGGCAATCCCTGCACCCAGAGGTACAGCTTCACTTGACCTGCAAATCCACCTCAAGACACCTGACGTTTTGGCGAACCAGCGGGTCTGCCTTGAGGTTTCCCCTGATGTTTGAGGTCCTCAGAGGACCTCTGGCAGCAGTCAAGGACCGCTGTCCACTCTTGCAGGGTTCTCAAACCAAACTCGATGGCTTGAGCCGGACTGCTGCACCCTGTGCCTGCCAGAAATTCCTGTTTGGCTTGAGAAAGCACCAGTCGGTTCATGTTTCACCCTCACATTCCCTCAGGTGAGGGGCTCACCCCTTGCATTGATTCATTGGCTGCGAAATTGATGGTTTTGTTTGCGTTTTCTCTGCAGGCTTCAGGTGAAGGGAAGAGAATGGGTCATGGATGACTTCAAAGTTGAATGCTGGAAAGATCACCTCACAGAACGCCTGGAAAACAATGGGTATTTCTTTGTGTGGAGGGATCGTTGATCAACCAAATGGTGGTTGATGTCCAGAAAAGGGTGTTGCATGCCTGATAAGCAAGGACTTGAAGAAATCCCTCACCCCTTTCAAAGGTCTGGTTCCACCCCGAACACCAAAAGTGGATGCACAAAACCGTTCAAACCCATGGCAAGGCACACTGCTGGGGAAGCTGGCCGCACATGGAATTTGGATGGAGATCCGTCATGGTGCAGGTGATGCTCATGGGCAGCGGTGAGGCAACATGTGCATCTGACCGGATCTGAAGCCCATGACCTCCTCAGGGCTGGGTTCGGTGCTCTCGTGCCTCTTGCAAAGCCTCCAGAATCACCTGCTCGGTGTTCTGCGCACCCAGCAGTGGAACAACCAGAGCCTCAATGTCCGTCAGTTTGCTGCGAATGTCATTGTCGGCGAGGTCCACCTGCATCTGGCGGTGGCGGGCGAACTGGTCTTTGAACCGCAGGCGGACAATTTCGGTGAGCAGTCGGCGCAAGGTGAGAAGCAAAAGATCGCTGTTCATGGGACCTCCAGAAGTGGGCCGCGAAAGGCTGGGAAAACCCGGGGTGCTGGTCCGGTTGGGGCTTGATTTGGATTTCGTTCAGACGCTCAAATGCACCGCAACACGACGGAACATGCTGCGGTGCACTGCGGAATGCAGACCAGAGGAGAATCAGGACCCTCTACCCACCCATAGGAATGGCAGGACTCCAGGTCATCTGATGACGCGAGGTTCCTGCTGTCCTGCCGGGCCCTGCAAGGTGGTTCCTCTGGGCACCAGGGCGTAGATGCACATGCGGCCCACGAATCTTCCGTGCAGCCATCCTTGCTGGCGCATGGCTTCCATGGTGGCTTCCACCTCTTCCCATTTCAGGTCCAGTTGACGGGCCACCAGAAAAGAGGTCTCGCTTTTGCCTCCCTGAAACCAGCGTTTCAGACGCTCAAACCATTCCGGGCGAACGTGCCTTTCTTCGAAGGTGAAGGTGCGTTTGCTGTACCGGATCGGTCCGCGGGTGTCGGCCTGTACATGTCCTTCGGTGATCAGGTCATCCATCACCAGATGCACGTGACCTGCGGTGCAGCCCAGTGCCTGGCGGATGTCGTTGTTTCCCACGGAATCGCAGGTGTTGAGCAGTTCAAGCACCAGGTTGCGGTGGGTCTCGGTGGTGTTCCAGGGGGCAGTCAGTTGCATGGGTTCCTCTCATCAAAAGTTTCCCTTCTGACACGAAGGGCAGGCGAGATGACCTGCAAGGGCCACCCGGAGGAATCGAGGAAAGGGGGGCGTTTGTGGACAGCCACCGCATGAAGGGAAATGAATTCAGGGATGAATTTAAAATCCAGACAAGGATGTCTAAAATCCATTGTACCAGATGCACATGAGAGGAAGGATTTTTCATGTCATCTCTCAGTCAAAAATAATGTCTTGCTTTTTGAGAATTTTTGTGTCAGAATGAATTTCTTCCAGAGACGCCAAAATCAACACGGCACAGGTTTTTGAGTGCGGTGTTTTTTGTTTTTGAGAGGGAAAAGAGAGTAGAACATGGCTTCAGGCACCGTTAAATGGTTCAACGCAGAAAAAGGATTCGGCTTCATTTCACACCAGGGCAACCCCGATTTGTTTGCCCACTTCAGTGCCATCAAAAGCAATGGCTTTAAAAAACTCAATGAAGGCGATGAAGTTGAATTCGACGTCCAGCAAGGTCAGAACGGCAAAGGGCCCCAGGCTGCCAACATTGTCGTCACCAAATCAGCACCCGAAAGCAACTACAACAGCCGACCCCAGCGCAACGATCGCTGGTAAGGCAACCACTTGACTTGAAGGAGACTGGGCAACCAGTCTCCTTTTCCTTTCGTCTTCTGGAATGTCCAGGACACCTGCCAGAGGGGTTTTTGCAGTCGGATCTGCACTTGAACCGTTTCAGGCTTTGTGACACAATCTCTAAAATCTTCAGGAGCAATTGTGGCCGACATTCACCCCCCAGATATCCTCAGTACCGTTTCACGCACCCCAGCAGGGTTGCTGTCCAACCGCGAAAAAGACACCCTGATTGAACGCGCCTTCACCG
>NZ_BMOD01000024.1 GCF_014646895.1 Deinococcus roseus | reverse complement strand
TGCACGCGTTGGGTCCAGGCTTGTTCATTTACGAGGTGCAGCAAACCAGCGACCTGACCTACCGGGTGTACGACTGGGACAGGCCCGCCCATGCCGGAAGAAGACTGCATCTGCAAGAATCTGCCGCCGTCACCCGTGCAGATTTCTCCGGTCAGCTCACCCACCAGCCCCCACTGGAGGAAACCGCAGCGCATCCTCTGGTCAGCTGCCCTTACTTCACCACCGAATTGCTGCACCTGGCCTCTCCTCTGCAAGCGCAGACCACCGGAGATACCTTTCACACCCTCACCGTGACCCATGGAACGGTGGAACTGCACGGTGGTGAAGCCCCACTGACCCTGCAACCCTGGGAAACCGTGCTGGTTGCCGCTGCACCCACCCTTTATGAACTTGTTCCTCTGAATGGCACCGCCCAGGTGCTGCGGTCATTCCTGCCCTGATTTCTTCCCCATTCACCCCTCTTTCTGCTGGCATTTGCCAGAACCCCTCAAGGAGCGTCATGCTGAAACTCATGTCAAGCACCCTGGTTTCCGTCCTGCTGTTTGCCTCTGCCGCCCAGGCCAGTCGCCTGATTGACCCCCTCTCTGCCGTCAGCACAGTGGGAACGGGAGGAAGCTGGACCAAAAACACCATCACGGTCAACAATTTCAATTTGCCTTACCAGCTTTACACGCCCACCACCCAGCCCACCTCCAGCAAACTCCCCCTGATCATTCATCTGCACGGCTCTGGAGAGGCAGGCACAGACAACGAGAAGCAAATGCAGTATGGCACCCGCAATGGAGCCCAGTACTTCACCCTCCCGGAAAACCAGCAGGTGCAGGCGGCTTATGTGCTGGCCCCCCAGACACCCGTGGAAATCCGCTGGGCCAGCACCGGCATTGCCGAATACGATCTGGACTCCACCCCCGAAACCGTCTCCATGACCGCCCTGATCAATCTGATTGGTGATCTGCTGAAAACCCACCCGGACATCGACCCGGAGCGCGTGTACCTTGCTGGTCTTTCCAGAGGTGGTCAGGGCGTCTGGAACGCAGCCATGCGCCACCCCGAAATTTTTGCAGCCATCGTGCCGATCAGCGGGTCCAGCAGCCCGAAACATGCCTCCATCCTCAAGAACATGGCCATCTGGGCGTTCCATGCCCAGGACGACCACACCACCAACGTGCAATACACCCGCAACATGATCGATGCCCTGTTCCTGGCCGGAAACACCACCCGCACCCTGCGTTACACCGAGGTGGAATATGGAGACCACCAGGCCGGATGGGACACCGCCTACAGAAACAGCGAGGTGTACCGCTGGCTGATCAAATGGCAGCGGTAAAAAACCTGCTGTGAACTGAAGCCTTTCCTGAAAACCACCAGAGCGCCATTCTGGTGGTTTTGCTGCTGTGAACTCCAGCAAGGCCCCTGTCATGACACTTTAACTTGACATCTCGTAAACAATAGACTACAGTCGCCCCATGATGGGTCCAGAACTCAGCAACCAGGTGCAACAGCGACGTGAACAAACGGGACTGAGCCGCACGGAACTCGCTTTGAGGGTCGGGGTGTCCCGGCAGGCCATCCACTCCATCGAGCAGGACCGCTACATCCCCAACACCCTGGTGGCCCTGAAACTGGCCCAGGTGCTGGGTTGCAGGGTCGAGGACCTGTTCCAATTGCATGAAGCAGCCTCTCCCACAGCCCTCTGGCAGGGAAGCACCCCACCAGCAGAAGGCGGGCGGGTGCTGCTGGCCAGCGTTCAGGGCACGCTTTATGCCCTGCCCATCCCCGAGGAAGAACGCTTCAGCACCCCTGCAGATGCCTTCATCACCCTGGCAGAAAACCGGAAAATCACCGTGCAGCCGCTCACGGAACCTGCCCTCTGGGAAAACACCCTGCTGGTTGCAGGCTGCGACCCTGCCCTGAAAATGGTGGCCAGCAGGCTGGACACTGGACGGGTGATCGTGCAGCATCACACCAGCCTGGACAGTCTGGATTTGCTGCGTGAGGGAAAAGTCCATGCAGCAGGCATCCACCTGTATGACCGCACCACAGGGCAATTCAACACCCCTTACGTGCAGCACAGCCAGATTGGACCATGCACGCTTTTTTCCCTCTGGCACTGGCAGCAAGGGCTGCTGGTGCAAAAAGGCAATCCCAAAAACATCACTGGCCTTGCGGATTTGAAGCGCAAAGAGGTCAGGATCATCAACCGCCCGCAGAGTGCAGGCAGCAAAATCCTGCTGGACGCTTTGCTGGAGCAGCAGAACATTGCTGCAGAGCAGGTTCAGGGGTACCAGACGGTTGCAACAAGCCACCAGGACCTTGCCCGGACCATCACAGAAGGCAGGGCAGACACCGGACTGGCCATTCAGGCGGTGGTCACCGAACAACTGGACTTCATTCCACTGGTTCAGGAGCGCTTCGATCTGGTGGTCCCGGACCGTTTTCTGTCCCATCCGGTGCTGAAAAAACTGCTGGCCTTGTTGACCACCAGCCAGACCCGCAAAAACATCCAGTCGCTGGGCGGATATGACCCCACCCATGCCGGAGAAATGTACACCGCAGTCCCTGAACCCCAAGGAGCATCCCAGTGAAAAAACCCCTCAAGAAACACCTGATGATTGCTGCTGTGCTTTTGATGGGTGCAGCCCACGCTGAAACCCTCACGGTCTTTGCCGCTGCTTCCCTCACCGATGCTTTCAAGGAAATCGGTGCAGCCTACAAAGCCAGAACAGGCGTGGAAGTGACTTTCCAGTTTGCGGGCTCTCAGGTCCTGAGAACCCAGCTGGAACAGGGGGCAAAAGCAGACGTGTATGCCAGTGCCAACGATGCCCAATTTGATCCGCTGGTCAAAGCGGGACTGGTTCTGAACAAACAGGCCTTCACCAGGAATCAACTGGCGGTCATTGTGCCCGCCAGCAATCCTGCAGGCATCAAGAGCTTTTCAGATCTGGCGAAACCCGGAGTGAAACTGGTGCTGGCCCAGCCCAGTGTTCCGGTCGGTCAGTACGCCAGGCAGGTGTTTGACAACCTTTCCAGGGCATCCAATACCCTGTTTGCCCAGCGTGTCCTCAAGAACGTGGTCAGCGAAGAAACCAGCGTGCGTCAGGTGGCCCTGAAAGTCCAGCTGGGTGAAGCGGATGCAGGCGTGGTTTACACCACTGACATCACCCCTGAGGTGAAAGCCAGAGTCAAAACCATTTTGATTCCTGGCAAGTACAATGTGATGGCCACCTACCCCATTGGAACTGTGAAAGGTGGGCAGAATTCTGCGGCGCAGTTCGTGAATTTCGTGGTGTCCAGAGACGGTCAGGCCATCCTCAAAAAATGGGGCTTCCTGAAGGTCAAGTGAGGTGAACCCATGAAACGCAAGGTGCCCTTGGTTCCTGTGGTGCTCAGCACCTTGCTGATTCTGTTTTTGCTGCTTCCCACCTTTGTGATCCTGGCAGAGGGTTTCACAGGTGGTTTTTTCCCTGCCCTGATTGATCCGGTGGTGCTGGACGCATTAAGGGTCAGCGTGGTCACCACAGGCATCACCCTCTTGTTGACGGTGCTGTTCGGAACGCCAATTGCGTACCTGCTGGCCCGTTACCGATTTCCGGGCAGAACCGTTCTGGATGCCTTGCTGGATTTGCCGATTGTGCTGCCTCCAGTGGTGGCGGGTGTTGGTTTGCTGCTGACCTTTGGCCGTCAGGGTCTGCTGGGGCCTCTGTTGCAGCTGGGACACATCCAGATTGCTTTCAGTGCCACAGCAGTGGTGCTGGCGCAACTGTTCACCTCGGCTCCGTTTTACATTCGGGCCTCCAAAGGGGGCTTCCTGTCCATTGACCCGGACATTGAGAATGCAGCACGGGTGGATGGTGCAGGTTCCTGGCAGGTGTTTCGTTTCATCACCTGGCCTCTGGCCTTTCCTTTTCTGCTGGAAGGGATGGTGCTGGCGTGGTCCCGCGCCCTGGGGGAATTTGGGGCGACCATCTTGTTTGCTGGTTCTTTGCAGGGCAAAACCCGCACCATCACCCTGTCGATTTATGCGGCGCTGGAATCCGACCTGAAACCTGCACTGGTGCTTTCTGCCGTGATGGTGGTGGTGGCTTTTGGGCTGTTGTGGGTGGTGCGGTACCTGAACACGGTGCAATTTGAGAATCCCAGAAGGCAGCTGCTTTCAGACGTTCCAGACGTGAAAGATCCTGCTGCAACTGAACCCCTGCAGGTCAGCCAGCAGTCTGAAAAGCACCCTGAAAAAGCAGATTGAAAACAGCATGCAGATGTTCTGGTTTCATGTGGTTCTTCTGCAGAATACATGCCTTGATTTCCAGTATTATGTTTTTAACGAATTTTGTGCTACGATTCTCATATGGAAAACCCTGATGCCATCCTCCGCAAAGCCGGGTTGATGAGTGCCCATGTGGCCCTCTTCAACCGCATGAACGCCCTTCGTCAAATGCTCTTCCTTGCTGAAGTTCTGGATGAACGCCAGGCCAGCGCTGCCCTGGTGCGGGCAGGCAACATCACCACCATTGGCCCCTCCACCCAGGAAGAACCCAGTGTGACCAGCCACCGGGGCCGCACTGCAGATGCTGCTACCTGCTACAGCACCCTGGCTGAACTCAAAGGCCACGTCGCTGAGATGTATGCGGTCACCACACCAGAACTCAAAGCGCTCAATGCCCAGGCCATTGAAGCCCTGAAAGCCAGCGATGACCTCGCTGCATTTGCAGCCACCCTGACCAAACTCGATGGGGACGGTGCAGACACTGCCCGTCGGTCTCGCACGGCCCCAACCCCTCCAGCAACCCCGGCAGAAACCCCTGCCACAGCCTCCTGAGCTGCCTGCAACAACCCGTCAGGACCTGTAAAGGCTGGCCCTCACTTCTGAGTTGGTCTCTCGTTCAGGACCAGCCAGTACATGCCCAGTTGCAGGGTGGCATGTCGGTTCCAGCCCATCACCTCTCCGTGGGCATTCAGGGTGATGATGGCATCGCTGGCGGTCTGGTTGATGGCCCGGAATTTCTCCTCGCTGTTCCTGAGCGCATTGGCGGTGATGCCCTGCTGGGTGTCTGTGTGGTCCAGCGCCCAGGAAAGGGCACGCACCAGCAGCACGAACACCAGCACATTGCCCACGGTGATCAGGGTGGCCCCCAGTTCTGGATTGACCCACCCCAGCTTGATGGCCTCAAAACGCAGCGCGGAAAGCAGAACCGGAACCAGCAAGGCCTTGGGCAGCAGGGGTGAGGGTTTGCCCCTCACCCCCTTGAGAAAATGCGAGCTCTTGAGCATCGGCATCATTCTGTAAGGAGGCCTTCATCAAGGCAAACCTCTGTACAGATCAGGACAGAGATTTGCATTTCCAATTGGGTGCAGGCACACCGAAGGGAACCAAAAAGAAAGAGACCCTGAGGTCTCTTTCTTTTTAAGTTTCAAACTGGATGGACAGGTGCCTCTCTGCATTTGCACCGCCCGTCCACTGCATGGGTTTGCGGGAGTAGGCTCCTGCTGCACCCACTTCATCTCCGTAATACACAAAAGGCACCCCAGGAGCGGTCAGCAGCCATGCTGCTGCAACCCTGGCCTTGGCATCTTTGTTGCCTTCCAGACGCTGACGGATGCGTTGAGGCGTGTAATCTGGTGCGGCCTTGAAGAGGTCATGGTTGGACAGGAACGTCCCGAATTGCAAAAAGGGATAGTAAGACATCGACTGCTCGATGGCCCCCTGCAGTTCGGTCTTGTTCTCGCTGTTCAGCGAGTTCTGGATGCCGTAAGCAATGTCAAACTGGAACCCCACATCAAAACCCTGGTACACATAGCGGGCAGCAGAAAGCATGTCGTCTTTGATCCAGGTCTCCCCCACCGAGAAACTGGAGGGTTTGACGGTCTTGAGGTAAGCACTCCAGTCTCGCCAGTAGCGGTATGTCGCAGGAAGGTTGCTGTCCTGAGAGGCATCTGCATTCTCGTACAGGAACATGGGGGCATCCAGACGGAAACCATCTGCACCCCGGTTCAGCCAGTAAGCACTGACGTCCTTGATGGTGTTCTGCACCGACACGTTGTAGAAGTTCAGATCTGGCGTTTTAACGGCAAACTTGCCCCAGTAGGTGTTGAAACGGGGATCGGTGTGTGGGGCATTGTTTTTGCGCCATGCAGAAACGGGATTGTCCTGTCTCCAGACGTAGTAATCGTCGTAGATGCTGCCGGTTCCTTTGGCTGCCGTCTGGAACCAGGGGTGCTCGTCGCTGGTGTGGTTGAACACCCCATCTATGATCACTTTCATCCCTCTGGTGTGCGCATCGGTGACAAGCTGATCGAATTGGGCCTGACTGCCCAGTTCACTGGCGATGCCCTTGTAATCGGTGACTTCATACCCCCCAAAGTAAATGGAGGAAGCAGGGTGCACGGGCATGATGTAAAGCGCAGTCACCCCGAGGTCTTTGATGTAATCCAGCTTGCTCAGCAGCCCTGAAAAATCCCCAATCCCGTCTCCGTTGGTGTCGAGGTAACTTCTGGGGTACACCTGATAGAACACCGCATCGTTCCACCATCCCAGCGTGCTCTCCGGGTTCGCCACCGTGATGCTCATGCTCTTCGAGGTGCTGCTCCCACTCCCATTCGTGACCGTCAACGTCGCCGTGTATGTCCCCGGTGCACCATAAGTCACCGTTGGATTCTGCTGGTTCGAGGTCCCAGGGCTCGCTCCGGGGAAAGACCAGCTCCAGCTGGTGGCTGCTCCTCCCTCAGAGTCATCAAAGTACCGCACCACCTCACCAGGAATCGCCTTGCTGCTCGACGCATAAAACCGTGCATATGGATACGCAGGCAACTCATCGTTGAACCAGTTGTTCAGGGTATTGGAAGATGCCGTGTCCTGCACCACGTATTTCCGTGGAGGCACGGTTTCGTTGATGCTGTTTCCGGCCCGATTGAGGCGGTAGTTGTAGGTGATCTGGGCGGCACTCTGGATGCTGGATGCGCTTCCAGAGTAAATGCGGTCTCCATCCGGGTCGGTCAGGGCCACCGTGCCAAAACTCCCGCTGACACCGACCGTGTCCGTTCCAGGCGTGAACTGGCTTGCTTTGATCCTCCGGTCCAGGTTCACGTTGAAAGTCACACTGGTGGACACGGCTTGCCTGGTGGGTTTGCTGCTGGTCTGGGAGACAGGAGGGTGGGTCAGGGACCCGCAAGCTGCCAGGGTGAGGGTGCAGAGGGTGAGGGCCAGGGTTTTTGGTCGAATCATCTGGGTCATGTTTCTCCTGCATGAAAGTGGGGTTCAGAGGAAGCTGGATGGCCAGTGCACATCAGGACAGCAGACACCTGACCTGAATTGTTCAGCGAAGACTGAAACCGTTCAGATCCAGGAATTTCCGTTGCTGGTTGAAAAGGAAAAGAAGGTGTGTGGGAAAGAGCTTTTTGGCATCCATCAGGGCCAGGTTGAACACAGTCGGTTGAACAGGGTCGAGCACAGTCGAGCACAGGGATCAGCACACAGATCAAGGGGCAGTGGGTTGGGCCAGCTGCATCATTCCTTTATGGTATCGATACCATAGAAGAAAGCCAACAAAGCGGATTTTGTTTCGCTTTTTGTTCATTTATTGGTATCGATACCAGGGATGTTTTCAGTATTGACCAACATCGGGCTCCTGTCAAGCAGCCAAACCCTCAAGAATCTGAACCCAATTTTGCACCAGCAAGACCATGCTGGCTGCACATTTGCACCACATGTGCAGCTTGACTTCTGGTACAGCAGCAAGGACAATGGGACATCTGTGGTTGTACCAGAATTTCAAGTGTGATGGGATACGCTTTTTGCCCTGATGGCTGGTGTTTTGGCAACGCTACCAGAATCAACCTCAGGAAGTGCCTTCTCTTCTCCCAAAGGATGCCCCTTGAAACCCAATGTGAAACAGGTCGCAAAACTGGCCGGCGTGGGAACCAGCACCGTCTCCCGTGTCCTCAACAACCAGCCCAACATCTCCGATGAAGCCCGCGAGAAAGTCCTGAAAGCCATTGAAACCCTGGGGTACACCCCCAACCTGGACGCCAGAAGCCTCAGGTACGGTCAGAGCGGAGCGGTTTCCATTTTGCTTCCCGTCACCGGCATCCCCTTTTACGACACCCTGCTCTCTGGCATCTACAGCGAACTGGAAAAAGTGGACCTGGACCTCGCTTTCTTCCCGGTGGTGGGCGAAAACCGCCTGCGCAGGTACCGGGAAGTCACCAGCATCCCCTACCGGGCAGATGGCCTGCTGATTGCCTCCCTGAACCCGGAACGCATGTACCAGGGCCGTCCCCCCTTCACCAAACCCATTGTGCTTGTGGACACCCACCACAAGGACTACCACAGTGTGTCCTTCGACAACCTCACGGCAGGCCAGATGGCTGCACAACACGCCCTGGAATGCCGCCTCCCCATCCTTTTTGTGGACATCCAGGAAATCCCCGGAGAATTTGAATCTCCGGTGTTCGCAGACCGCAGGCAGGGCATCCTGACCGCACTGTCCCGCCACGGCATTGTGCCCAGACAGACGCTGTACACCAAAGCCTCCCTGGAAGGGGGGCGCAAGATTGGACAGCACCTGCTGCAAAATCCACTGGATGGACCCCATTTCATCCTGGCCCAGTGTGACGATGTGGCCATTGGCATCCTCAGGCACCTCACTGAAGCGGGCCAGCAGGCCGGACAGGACTTCCTGATCATGGGCTTCGATGACAATCAGGACGCACAGCAGGCCGGACTGACCACCATTCGCCAGCCGGTGCGTGAAATGGGAGCAAAAGCCGCCCAGTTCCTGGTCCAGGCCCTCAACCAGGAACTCCACCAGTTGAAACACCAGCAATTCCCTCCCTCTCTGGTGGTCCGGCCCACCACCTCCAGACCCTGAACCTCTGGCCCTGAACTTCTGGCCCTGAACCTCTGGCAGGGCCCTGCTTCAGTCCAGACGGGTGATGTATCCGGTGCGGATTCCGAGCGCCATGAACTCCTCTGCTGTGTTCGGCACGGGTTCATGCAGGTTGTGCTTTTCGTTGATGTAGCCCGTGATGCGGCTCCACAGGGACTGATCGGACATCAATTTGATAGCAGCACGCACCAGAAAAGGAGCCCGCCGCTCCAGTTCCTTGCGGGCCTGTTTCCAGATGTCTGATTCATTTTCACCTGTGATGCTTTCATTGACCTGCACCTGATCGGTCTGGATGTTCACCTGAAATTTCATCTGAACATCATTCCATGCCTGCAGGGTGAACACTGCAAAACACATCACTGCCCTGCAAATGAAGCAGATGAAACAACTGTCACAATTTTCTGGTCAGGCCTTACAAAAGCACAACAGACCCCAAGGCAGCTCCGAAGTGCCTCATGGCTGTCCTGTTGAGAAAAATTTTTCAATGGTCAGCTGTAAAGGTCTGAAAAAGCCCTGCTCAGGTCATCCATTCCTTCCCTGGAGCGGTCATGATGTTGTGACAGGGGTTCTGGTACCTTGACCACATGCGGTTGCAGGAAGTCCGGGATTTCATCATGGTGGTCACCACAGCAGAAGAAGTGGCGACCCTGCCCCTCCATCAGATCGATCGGGTGGAGGAAGCAGCAGGGCATCCCACAATGGCCCTGGTGACCATGAAAAGGCACGATGGAGAGCCCGGACGCACCCTCACCATCCAGGAAACCGCCCATTGTTTTCTGGAACGCTGCGCCAGCTTGCAAGAGGCCCTGAAAAACCGGGACGATGCGGGCATCAACCACCACCTGGCTCCACCCTTGAAACCCTGAACACCCCAACCCAAAACCCAGAACCCAGCAACCTGTGGATTCCTGACCAAGGTCAGCATTGTTGCAGCCTGGACCTGACTTTGATCCAATCTTTGCAGCTGAAGCATTGTTCTGCAGCACAAACACAGGGTACAATCATCTTGCACATCAAAATCCGGCAGGCATTTCATGTGAAGGGGTTAACTTCAAGTTGGCATCACGTAGACTTGCAAAAACAGCACAGTTCTGTGTTGACCTGCACGGTACACCTGTCAGGGCAACATGGGCTGTGTTTGAATTTTTTCATGTGCAACAGATGTGCACACCACCCTGAAGCAACACCTTGAGGAGGCCAGCCATGGAATGCATTTGTGTTTGCCCCAGTTTCCAGCCGGACCCTGCCCAGCCCACCATGCGGGTGGAAGTGTACGCCGATGCTGGGCGTGATCACCTGTTGATTGTGCTGTACCCTTCCAGGTTTCTGGCCATTCCCTCCCAGCAAATGGCTGGATGGATGGAAATGCTGTACCAGCAGGAACTCATCCGCTACCTGACCCCATCCACCACCCTGCGCTGGTATTGCCTCACCGAGGGATCCAATTTTCTGATGGAACTGGTGGCTTCTTCTTTCAGCCCTGCTGGAGAAATCCGCACCGTGGCCATCGACCGGGCCATGGCCTGACCAGCATCAGGACATACTGGGCAGTTTCACCACAGCCGTGGTGCCCTCTCCCACACGGCTTTCCAGCCAGATCTGGCCTCCGTGGCCTTCCACAATCCACTGGGCAATAGATAGGCCCAGACCACTGCCTCCCGGATCCTGGTCTTCTTTCAGGGCAGAACGGTAAAAGCGGTCAAACACCCGTTGCAGGTCTTCTGCAGGGATGCCCACTCCGGTGTCGGAGACCTTCAACACAACAAATCCTGACTCTGCCTGCAGCTTCACGGTGACCTCTCCCCCTGTGGGGGTGTACTTGAATGCATTGCCCACCAGAATGATCAGCAGTTGCTTCAGGCGGTCGCTGTCTCCCAGCACCCAGCAGGAATCCAGGTGGCCCACTGTCAGGGTGACGTTTCCCCTGCTGTGCTGCAGGTCCCTGGCGGCATCCAGCACCAGTTGATCCAGCGGCACCTCGTCTTCCATCATCTGCACCCGGGTGCCCCTGGTGAGGCCCAGCAAATCAGACACCAGCCGTCCCAGCCGCAGGGTTTCCCGGTAGCAATCCTGCAGCATCTCCTGTTTTTCCTCCGGAGGGATGTGGGGAAATTTCAGCAGCACCTCCAGGTTGCCCAGGATGCCGGTCAGGGGGGTTTTGATCTCGTGGGAGACCTCCATCACAAAGCGGGTCTGGGCTTCACTGAGGTCCTGCAGTTTTCTTTCGTTTTCCCGCTGCCTTTCCTCAAAAACCTTGCGTTCGCTGAGGTCCCGCAAATAAGCCGTGAAATAAATCCCACTGCTCAGGTGAATGGGGTGAAAGCTCACTTCGCAGGGGAACTGGCTGCCGTCTTTGCGCAGGGCAGGCACCTCCACCCGCTGGCCCACAATGTGGGCCACTCTGGTGTCCAGGTAACGCTGAAAGCCCTTCAGGTGGCTTTCACGCATTTCAGGAGGAACAATCAGGTCCACCATGGGCTGGTCCAGTGCTTCTGCTTGCAGGTACCCGAAGGTGCGTTCTGCAGCAGGATTCCAGTTCACCACCCTGCCCTGTTGATCAATGGTGACAATGGCATCCAGACTGGCCGCCAGAGCAGCAGTCTTGAGGGAATGGTCATCTGGAGGGGATGGGGTCACAGGGCTTCAGGTCTCCTGGGTCAGTGCAACTTGGGTCAGTGCAACTTGAGGCAGCTTGGGACAGTGCAAAACTGAGATGATCTTACCCCAACGAAACCGCCATGGTGCTGCAATGGTGGGACTTTTGCCCAGATGCCCTGCAATCTCCCTGCTTGAGCTGGTCATTTTCTTGCTGACAAAAGCCCGAGAAGCCCTGCAGCAAAACAACATTGGCCTGCCCCTGGCCTTTCATTCGGCTCATTCGTCCTGATGGGATGAATGGCGTTTTCTTCTGCGACGACGTTGTTTTTTGTTTTTGACAAACAATTGCCTCAGGGTTTGTGGTCCTCCCTGAAAAAGCACAAAGAGCAGACAGACCAGCAGGGTCACCCCCACTGCCGGATACACCACTTCATAGATCCAATTCATTGGAATTCAATGATAACCCATTTGAGACAACCCATTTGATCGTGATGGGTTTTGATTTCAAAACCATTTTGCCCAGAACAAAAAGCAGGTGTCTTTGCAATGACAGCAAGCCTCACAACAAATTGCGCCTCTCAACCAGCCTCCATCTTTCAATCCCCTGGTTCAGGAGCGTGCATCTGGTGGTGCTGGTCTTTCATCTGGTACATGCGCTCATCAGACAGCCGCAGCAAATCGTGAATGGTGCTGGCTTCTTCTGGAAAGTAAGCCATGCCCACACTGACATCGGAATGGGGGAAACCTGCCTGTTGCACCTGCTGGATCACTTCCCGCACCCGTTCAAAAATCACTTCCTGGCTGCCCAGAGGGCTGTGAGAAAGCAGCACAGCAAATTCATCTCCGCCCAGCCGGTAGCAACGGTCTTCGATGCGCATGTGTTCCCGCAAATGGTGGGCAAACACCTGCAGCAGGCGGTCTCCAGCATCGTGTCCAGAAAAGTCATTGACTTTTTTCAGGCCATCCAGATCAAGCTGCACCAAACACAAGGGATGCCTGTGCCTGCGGGCTGCAGACAGCCGGGACTGCAAATCTTCCTGGAAGGCCCGACGGTTGCCCAGCTGGGTGAGGGGATCGGTGAGGGCTGCGGCTTCCATGCGCCTGAGGCGTTCCTGGCGTTCCACCGTGACCCTCACGCTGCGTCCTGCAGCCTCGAACAGGTTGCGGTCTTCCCTGCTCCAGGCTTTGCGGCCCTGCAAACTGCAGGCCACGAAAACCAGGGGCTTCTCCTGAGACGAACCCAGCGGAATCAGGGGCACAAAAGCTGCAATCACCCCTTCAGGAACACCCTTCAGATCATCCAGCAATGCTGTTGGCAATGCTGCTTTCACATCATTGATGTAGAGGGGGTGCCTTTGCCGGGATGACCTTTCCAGCCAGCCAGACAGGTCATGGGCCAGCATCTTCTGCACAACTTCATGCACAGCTCCAGATGCTTTTTCCCAGACAGGCTGCACTTCGGTGTCCAGCTCCTGCAGGGTCACCAGGCAGGCAAAATCCAGATCCATCACCTCCGAGACCAGCAGGGTCACTTCTCTGGCCGAATCTGCGGGAGAGAGGTCCTGGTCCAGAATGCGGGACACCTCTGCCTGGGTCTGGCTGTAGGCCAGGGCATTGGCCAGTTGTTCACGGGCATTGCGGGTTTCGCTGATGTCGCGGGCAATGCTGGTGGCCCCCACCACTTCACCTGCAGCATTGCGCACCGGAGAAAAAGACACCGACACGAACACCAGATGTCCGTCTTTGTGCACCCTTTCGGTTTCCAGGTTCACAATGCTGCCTCCCTGTTCCATCACCTGACGGATGCGCTGGGACTCGTGTTGCAAATGTCCTGGGAAAATTTGATGGATGGATGCACCCACCATCTCCTCTGCCGAGTAACCCAGCAATTGTTCTGCTGCAGGATTCCAGAACAGCACTTTTCCAAAGGTGTCCGAACTGACGATGGAATCTCTGGAGTGGGCCAGCAAACTCGCCAGTCGGGCCTGCTGATCTGCCAGCTGGTCTCTGCGGGAGAGGTCCCGCACCGTTCCGGTAAAGAACCTTTCTCCTTCCAGTTCCCAGATGGACACCGACAGTTCCAGCGGGAAGATGTGGCCTTCCCGGGTCTGTCCCTGAATTTCCACCCTGCGGTCCAGCAGGTTCATGATCTCCCCCTGCATGTATTCCAGCAGGTTCTGCTGGTAATGGCTGCGGGTGGGTTCTGGAAGAAGCACCGTAAAATCCCGTCCCTGAAGCTCATGTTCCCGGTAACCGAACAGCTCCTGGGCACTCTGATTGCAGGTCAGAATGCGCCCTGTTGCATTGGTGGTGATGATGGCATCGGCAGCTTTTTCGGTCACGGCCCGGTAACGGGCCTCACTGGATTGCAGGTTCTGCACATGCAACTGGTGCTCCAGGTCTGCCTTCTTCAGGGCCAGGGCCAGGGCGTAGGCCAGGGGCAACAACACCAGGGTGGTGCTGAAAGCCAGCCAGCCCATGCCATGCTCCCAGGCCATCCCGTCTGCACGCACCAGGTGCATCACCAGCAGGGTCAGCAAAGGGGGAAGCAGCAAGGCCACCGGAAACAGCCAGCGGGTCAGCAAACCTCCGGCATGGGATTCAAACTGGATGTTGCCCATCCCCTTGCTGTGTTGCAGGTAAGTGATGCCTGCCCCCAGAAACAACAAACCCACCGCCACATTGAGGGCCATGGGATAAAGGAAACTGCCAGGATCACGCTGCAGGGTGCCATACAGGTAGCCTTGCAGCGTCCAGGCTGCGCCCAGGAAGGCCACCACCACCAGCAACTGTGAAGTTCTGCGGTGCCTCAAATTCAGGGCCAACAGGGCCAGTGAAAGCAAAAGCAGTTCCAGCACAGCAGTGGGTGCAATCTGCACCGGGAAATGCGGGGCCATCCCCTGAATGTACCTGGAGAACACCCAGCGATTGATGGCATACAGCACAGGCACCTGCAAAAACAGCAAGCACAAACCGCTCATTCCCGCCACCAGGGTGGTCAGCCAGAAGCCCAGGCGTTCCCGTTGCAGGGTGTGTTGCAGCAAGGCCAGGCCCAGCACCAGCAAACCCAGGGCCACCAGAGGGTTCATCACCATCCCGGCAGGAAGCAGCACCTCCTGAACCACAGGCCGCCACTGCACATTGAACAGGGCCAGCAAAGACAGCAGGGTCAGCAGAATCACCAGGGCAGCAAAAAACCTCGCCATCTGAAGGCTGTGCTGCCTTCTGGATTGGGGCGGCATCAAGGTTCTGGGCAAATTTTCTGTCTGTGGTCTCAACATGTTGGATGCGTCAGGGCCTCTAAACGTGCTGAAAGAAGGTGAATGTGCCAATTGTGAGGACAGGGCCTGATGACATCATAATCCGAAAGGTCTTACAGGGCTCTTGGGGTTGCTGCAAAAAGCTGTATCACAACACACAAAGAGGATTTTCAGTTGATTTTATGTAAATAACAAAATTTAGCATCATTACTCTGTATGGAGTACAATGAAAGAAAGGGATGCCCTGACACCACAGCACCCGGGAAGGACAGCAGCATGAAACTCGTGATTGTGGAGTCTCCAGGAAAAATCAAAAAAATCAGCAGCTACCTGGGAAATGGCTACGTGGTGGCCGCCAGTTTCGGCCACGTGCGGGATTTGCCCGCCAAAAAAGACGACCTGCCCGAAAAATACCGCAGCGAACCCTGGGCCAACCTGGGCATCGATGTGAACAACAAATTCCGGCCCTATTATGTGCGCAGCAGCAGCAAATCTGCCCAGATCCAGAAGTTGCTGGACCTCTCCAGCAAAGCCACTGAAATCCTGCTGGCCACCGACGCAGACCGCGAAGGTGAGGCCATCTCCTGGCATTTGCTGCAACTGCTGAAACCCAAGGTGCCCGTGCACCGCATGGTCTTTTTTGAAATCACCCAGAGCGCCATCCAGAAAGCCCTGCAAAACCTCAGGCCCCTGGATTTGAATCTGGTGGGAGCCCAGGAAAGCCGCCGCTGCGTGGACCGCCTGTACGGCTACGAAATCAGCCCTCTGCTGTGGAAAATGGGACCACGCCTCAGTGCCGGACGGGTGCAGAGTGTGGCCCTGCGCATGGTGGCAGAACGCGAACTGGAACGCATCGAATTTGTGCCCACCGCCTTCATTTCACTGGATTCCCTCACCGAACACGGCTTCACGGCCCGCCTCACCCATTTTCAGAACCAGCGGGTGGCCACCGGAAAAGACTTTGACAGCAAGGGAAAACTGAGAGATGGGGCTTACCCTTTCAGCAAAGAGGAAGCAGATGGGGTGGCTGCACAGCTCAAAAAACACCCCCTCACCCTGCAGAAAGACGAAGAGAAACCCTTCACCCAGAAGCCTCCTGCCCCTTTCATCACCTCCAGCATGCAGCAGGAAGCCTCCCGCAAACTGGGGTTCTCGGTGAAAAAGAGCATGGAGGTGGCCCAGAAGCTCTATGAAGCCGGGTACATCACCTACATGCGCACCGACTCCCCCGCCTTGTCGGATGAGGGAACGCAGGGCGCAAGGGCCGCGGTGGGCCAGCATTACGATGCAAAACTGCTGCCAGCAAACCCACGGGTTTACGCCAGCAAAAACCAGAATGCCCAGGAGGCCCACGAAGCCATAAGGCCTTCAGGCAAGGTGTTCAGGGACCTTCAGCAGGCCAGAAAAGATCTGGCAGACGATGAGTACCGCCTGTACGAACTGATTTACAAGCGCACCCTGGCCAGCCAGATGATCGATGCGCAGGGCAGACAGCGCGTCCTCACGCTTAACCTGGACAACCACCTGTTCACCGCCAGCGGAAAAACCTACGATGAACTGGGATTTCGCACCCTTTACGTTGAAGGAAAAGACGAGCAGGAAGAGGAAGGCGAAAAACTGCCGCAGATGCAAGTTGGGGATCTGGTCAAGGTCAAAAAGACCACTGTCAAGAACAACAAAACCCAGCCTCCAGCCCGCTACACCGAACCCAAGCTGGTGCAGACCCTGGAAAAAGCAGGCATTGGCAGACCCTCCACCTACGCCTCCATCCTGACCAACATTGAAACCAGAGGATACATCCAGCGCACCAAAAACACCCTGCACGCCACCTGGCTGGGCATGGCAGTGGTGAAATTCCTCACCGAGAAATTCCCGCGTTTCCTGGATTACACCTTCACGGCAGAGATGGAAAAGCAACTCGATGACATTGCAGAGGGGAAACGCACCCGACTGGACTACCTGACCCACTTCTATTTTGAAGAAGGCGGCCTGTCTGTCGAACTTGCAGCTTACCGCCAGCAGCCCCACACCGAAACGGATTTCACCCCTGAAATCCTGAAAGAAGCTGGACTGCGCATCCGCATTCAGGACGGAACCCCTCTGCTCAGCATGTCTGGAAAAGCTGTGAAAATCCCAGACAGCCTCAAACCAGATGACCTGACACCGGAAAAAGCCCAGGAACTGCTGGGATCGGGGGAAACCATCACGGTGGCTGCACCTGCCGCTTCTGCCCAGAAACGCACGCTGGGTTTTCATGAGGGCAAAGAAGTGGTGGTGGGCATGGGCAAGTACGGACCTTACCTGAAAGTCGGTGAGGAATTCCGCAAACTGAAAGTCCACGCCAGCGCCATCCCACACCTGACCCTGGAGAAAGCCCTGCAAATGGCAGAGGCAGCATCCAGCGAAAACAGTGTTTTGAAGGAACTTCAACACGGACGCGGCAAAATCCAGGTGCGCCGCAACGACCGGGGAATGTACCTTGCCAGTGGCAAGAACTTTGCTCCTTTGCAGGAAGGCACTTCACTGGATGACCTCACTTACCAGCAGGCCAGTGAAATGCTCAAACAGCACCAGGACAGCCGCAAGAAACGCGCTTAGAGCATAGAGGTGTAAGGATGCCTGACGAAACAGAAGAAACAGAACAGGCTGCTTCAGGGGTGCCTGCCAAAGTGCAGCAACATCAGGTGCAGGCCCACAGGCTGTCCCGGAAACAGGAACAGGAGCTGGAAACGCGGTATGGAAAAGTGTTTCGGTTTGTGCGCAGGTACATGCAGGAATATGGGGTGAACATGCAACACCAGGCGGACAGTGTGTTCACCGCTGCCCGTTGTGTGCAGTGCAAGCGGGCGGTGGTGTTTTTTGACACTTCTCGCTTCATTCCTCAAGCCGCCCAGTTCCCAAAACTCTTGCGTCTTGGCCCTGACCAGTCCACTGGAAAAAGGCACCATTACCTCAACACCTGTCCTTACTGTGGCCGCTGGCACGGAAAACGCATGATCGAAAGCATCCACGAGCACAACCGCGAACATGATGAACAGACCTGTGTGATTTTTTCCGGGATGCAGTACCTCCTGTGGCTGCAAGGGCAACCCCAGCCCATCCTCCCCACCAAACAGGACGGCACCTGAAGGCTGCAACAATCCCCACAGCACATGTCTGCTGTGGGTGCTAGCATGCGCAAATGTTCGAGTGGATTGAAAATTTATTGAACAACATGGGTTATCTGGGCATTGTTTTCCTGATGTTCCTGGAAAATGTCTTCCCTCCCCTGCCCTCAGAATTGATCATGCCCATGGCTGGATTTGCTGCAGCCAGAGGCGACCTGACCTTCTGGGGGGTGGTGCTGGCCGGAACAGCAGGTTCGGTGCTGGGTGCCCTGCCGCTGTATTTTGTGGGCCGTCTGGTGGGTGAAAAGCGCCTGACCCGCTGGGCAGACCAGCACGGCAAGTGGCTGACCCTTTCCGGAAAAGACATCCAGAAAGCAGACGACTGGTTTGATGAACACGGCAAAAAATCGGTGTTCCTGATGCGCCTGGTTCCCGGCATCCGCTCCCTGATTTCCATTCCTGCGGGCATCAGCGAAATGCCCTTGCTGATGTTCATGCTGTTCACTGCACTGGGCACCCTGTTGTGGTCACTGGCCCTGGCTTACCTGGGCAGTTTGCTGGGTGAAAACTACAAGGCCGTTGAGACCTATCTCAAACCTGCGTCATATGTGATTCTGGGACTGATGGTGGTCTTCATCGTCCGCTGGGTGAGCAGGCGCCGCAGGGAGCAACAAGGGTCCTCTTTGCCAGAGAGCAAAAAAACATCGTGAAGAGACAATAGAGGCATTCCTCCACAAGGACTTGAATGCTGCAATCTGCGGGGTCAACAGAACCCTGCACATCCTGTTTTGCCCGGTGATGCCTCGAAATTTTGTGAAGCCTTTTCCTGTCCTACAGATGGTTTTTTGCTTAGAATAACGTTATTCTAAATTCCAGCCCTGAAGCTCAGCCTCCCAGCAAAGCACGGATGTCAAAATCATTGAGGCTGTAAGCCACTCTGGGAAACACCTCATCGGCGTTGATGGTGCCGTCCATGACCATGCTGTGCAAAATGTCCTTTTCGATCAGGGTCAGCCTGTAGCGGAACTCTGCCGTCTTGACCAGCCGCTGCGCTTTTTGTTCCAGAGGCAGTTTTTCAAAAGCGTCTTCGGGATCGTGGGCATCTGATAGGGTTGCTTTCACCACTGCTGGCTTTGCAGCCCCCGTTTCCTCTGCCAGAACAAGTTGCTGGGGGTCCAGCAGCAGGTTCAATTGCGCCTGGTATTTTTCGGGACTCTCAATGATGTCGATCAAGAGCCCGGTCTTGCTGCGGGGCTTGTAGCCACTGTTGAGCAAGATCTCCAGGTGCACCAGTGCCGTGTGGATGCGCTCTGGAAAGTTTTGCACCAGTTCCAGGGCCTTGGTTTTGGCCACGCGTTTTTCCTGCAAAAGTTGCAAAAGTTCTGGATCAGGGATGCGTTCAAAGGTGGTGTGAAACAGGTAAGACACCTGCTGCTGCTCTGCCCTGCCTGAGTACTGCACATCCTGCAGGTACCCCACACGCACCAGATCCTCATGGCTGCGTTCCAGGCTGCGCCGGATGCGGTAAGCATCATCGGTGACCGCCAGTTTGAGGATTCTGGCCCAGTCGAACAGATTGAAGTGCAATTCATTCACCTGCCGCATGGGGTCGATGGCATCCCGGCGGTTGGCTTCCAGGGTGCGGTACAGGGCGCGGCTGTTGGGCTGGTCCAATTGGCTGAGCACCCGACCACTGGTGGGAAAAATGTAACCTGCCCGGATGCTGTTGACGATCTCTTCAGGCAGCGTGATTTCCAGCTGACTGGCCGCAGTCAGGTTTTCCAGTTCGCTCTGGGTCTGGGCCATGCGCACGATGTGCTGGAAGGTCACCGACATCCATTTTTTGCTGGTGTGGTCGCGCCATGCGCTCTTGATTTCATACTGGGAACTGTACAGGCGCTCCAGAGAACGCTGCAAAGCCGAATACCCTTTGCCCGAAGGATCAATGTTGGCTTCTTTGAGCAGTTCGTAAGCGCTGCAACTGACCTTGCTGTCCTCGGTACCCTGTTTCATGTACAGGCTGAGGATGGCAGCATACACATCGCTGTCCAGTCCATGTGGAACCCCCAGGTCCAGTTTTCCCGAGCAGGAGATCTTAAATTCCTGCTCTCCACTGATGCCATGGTAGGACCAGGAACTGTAACCCTCGGGGATCTGGCGCTGGATGGCAATCAGGTTCTGGCGTGCCACATTCAATTCGTGATAGCGCCTGATCTGGGCATCTTCGCCCTTGGGTTTCTTTCCAGCCATGAAGACCATTTTAGGGGCAGGGGGATCAAATAAAAAGTATCGGGAAACCTGTGGTTTTTGCCAGGAAGTCATTCAAGGATCAGGTAAAATAACAGAATAAGTTCTCATAATTCACAATAAACATAACATCTTTTCTTGCTGACTTCTGTGAAGAGAGAAAAAGTGGGATTTCCTGCTTGCAATCGAACTTTAGATCCTCCAGAACCGAACTGCACACCCTCCAACCAGAGACTATCGGGAAACCTGTGGTTTTCCCGAAAAATACCGTCCAAAACGCATCTAAAATTTACGCATTCAGAACAAAAGGCACGGGAAACCTGTGGTTTTTCTGGGGGTATCGGGAAACCTGTGGTTTTGCACCCACGGGAAACCTGTGGTTTTTGAAACTTTTTATTGTGACAGAGCCAGAATTTTGCTTGCAGAGGGGGGTATCGGGAAACCTGTGGTTTTTGCCTCAAAAAAGCCCTGAAAAGCACGGGAAACCTGTGGTTTTTGAAAAAGCAGGTATCGGGAAACCTGTGGTTTTTGAGGTCGAAAAGCACGGGAAACCTGTGGTTTTCAAAATGACCACCCACGGGAAACCTGTGGTTTTTGGGGTCAAAAGTATCGGGAAACCTGTGGTTTTCGGTCCAAAAAGCACGGGAAACCTGTGGTTATAGCGCTAAAATTGCTGTCTGGCACTCTCGCCCTGATGATGATCTTTTTAATCAATCAATTATTTAAAAGATTTATCTATAAAAAGAAATCATCAAAACAGGGCTTTTGCAAAAAATTTTGAGCCAGAATTTTCCCCACATTTTTCTCATGATGCCCCTGAGGGGTGGCTGCACTGGACACTGCAGGTGGATCTTGATGATGGTAAAATTCAAATCAACCAATGGCGTCCATTTTGCCCTGTCATTTTGATGAAGCCCTCAAAACCCTGCGGATCCCAGGGCAACAAGTGCCACAGAATGCTCTAAAATGAACAATAACCCGCCTCCGTGACCTTTAGGGTATCCCAATAAGGGTCTGAAATTTCCAGGGGCGTTTATGGCTGTTTTAGAGCGTGATGTTCAAGATGCTGGTGATGCTCATTCTGGTTGCTTGAAGGTGGTGACCCCAGCCCTGAGAATTTTGGGCAGAATCACTTGAAGCCTGAAAGAGGAGTCGTTCCTGAGGGAACAACTTTTTCTGGAATTGTTGATGCTGCGAAATTTGGACCTCGACCTGGAGCAAACTCCGCCCATTTGAATTTTAAAATTCCGTTTGAAGCATCAATCCCATCATTCCCTGTGTTCTGATGTGCCTCGATTTCCTGTAAAAAACGGGATGTTTTGAGGGATGACAAAGTTGCCTTTCAAGTGGGCGAAACAAATGAGTCGTCCCAAAAGAGACAACATTTTTTGATGCTATTGATTTGATGCTGTTGAAGGGTAAGATCTGGGTATTAGATACCGGTGAGGGAAAGGACCAGCAAGTGCACAGATGAAAGTTCAGAGGATACCCTTAAGGATTCCTCCTGAACTTTGTAGAAACCTGAACTTTGTAGAAACCTGAACTTTGTAGAAACCTGAACTTTGTAGAAACCTGAACTTTGTAGAAAAAGGTTGTTTCTTGTCTCGATCAGCTGTTCAGCAGTTCTTGCAGTTCTTTCAATTTGGCTTCCACCAGGGCTTTTTTCTCCTGGTTCAGGCGCTGATATCTGCGTTGCTCTTTGCCTTTCAGGTAAAGGTCCACCAGGCTGGATTGAGGCTGGGATTTTTCCTGGAGCTTTTGCACCTGTGTTTTGAGTTGCTCCAGGCTGTACCCCTTTTCCAGGGTGTCTTGCAGCAGCTTCTGGCGCTGTCCATCCTGTTTGATCTTGCCCAGCACCCTGGCTTTGGTGTACTCCAGTTTGCCTTCCTGCAGAGCCAGTTTCAGGTCCTCTGGGAGTTTCAGAAGGGGCAGGCGGTTTTTGACAAAGCTGAGGAAATTCAGACCAGGTTGAATTTCCCGGAGCAAGGTTTCCACCTCAGCTTTTTTCAGGGCCGCTTCCTCGGAAACATCGTTTCCCAGGCTGCCCAGCCATCGCACCAGGTCCTCCTGTTTTTGCTGGTAGCGCAGGCCCAGAATGCCCACCATGGCCTGGGTCTGGGTGTATTCGTCCAGGTCTTCCCGCTGGGAGTTCTCAATCATTTGCAGCACAGACAGTTGCTCAGGGGTTTGCTCAGGAAGCACCACGGCAGGAATGCTGTCTTTGCCTGCCAGTTGCGAGGCCCGGAACCGCCTTTCTCCAGTGACAATCCAGTAGCCGCCTTCCTGGCGGGGTTGCACCTGAATGGGATTTTGCACCCCCAGTTTGCGGATGCTTTCACTGAGGCTGCCCAGGCTTTCGGAGGCAAAGAACCTGCGCAACTGCTGGGGATCAGGATGCACCTCGCTGAGCGGAAGGTTCTGAATGCTCTGGGTGTCTTCCTGGGCAAGGGCAACATTGAGCAACTTGGCCAGGCTGGCTGCACCTCCTGCAGGACGCTTACTCATTGACATTCACCTGCACATTCAGGCTGGCCAGCAGTTCCTCGGTCACGACCATCACTTCACGGGCTGCTTCGCTGTCCGGGCGGTACTGCAAGATGCTCTTGCGGTTTTGCCAGGCATCCTCGAACATGGTGCGTTCCCCGATGGGCTGGGACACCGGGCCATATTTTTTCAGCACCGGGGCGATTTCCTCGTAGTAGCCTTCATCGGTGCTGTGCACGTTGCGCACAAAACGGGTGGTGACAAAGAGGGCGATGCGGTACTGGGGATTGCTTTTTTTGCAGATGTTGAGGACCTTGAACACCCTGGGCAGGCCCCCCATGGTTTTTTCCTTGGGCGGGGTGGGCACAATCATGGCGTCTCCAGCCAGCAGGCAGGACATGGTCACCTGTCCCACCGAAGGAGGGCAGTCGATCAGCACAAAGTCGTACTGTTCCCGGATGGATTTGAGTGCGGTGGACAGCAAATTCTGTCCATTGATCACTGTGGGAATGCTCAGTTCCAGACCGCTGATTTCGAGCTGACTGGGCACCAGATGCAGTTTTTCAGTGATTCTGGTGGGCTCTGGGAAAGACAGTTCATCGCTTTCCCAGATGTGGTTGATGGTGTTTTCCAGGGGAATCTGGGCAGGATTGAGCCCAAACATCTCTGTCAGGTTGGCCTGGCTGTCGGCATCGATCAACAGCACCCTGAAATGGAAAAGTTCTGCCAGGGCGTATCCAATGTCGCGGGTGGTGGTGGACTTTCCGACCCCTCCAGCGTGGTTGAAGACCGGCAGCACATGGCAGCGGTTGATGTTCAGTTCGATGCCCACACCCAGAGCCTCGGCGTATTTCAGCACGCTGCGGATGGTGGGGTTGTCGCTGTTTTCCAGATCCAGCACACTCTGCTTGGAGCGCACACCAATGCGTTTGGACACCGTGAGCAGGGTGATGTCCCGCCGGGTGCGGATGTCCGCAAGTTGCCGCATCACTTCTTGCATGGAGTTGTCATTCATGGCTGCATGATGTCAGGTTTTAACCTGACTTTCAAGGCAGAAACCCGACATCGGCTTTTTTGTTGTTTGGTATGATTGCAGCCTTGTTGTGCGCTTTTGGGAACCTGGTTTTTGATCGAAGGAACATGCTGGGTTTGTTGAAGTATAAAGCCATTCAAGAACGACAGAAAAGAAATTTAGAATAACGTTATTCTAAACGATTCTTGTTGTCTCAGACATACTTTGCCTTCACAAAAAACAAGCCACTGCAGCCCTATGGATTGAGGGCCTGGAGCACAATAGAGATGACAGCCCAGATTCCATAGATGGCCAGTCCGACCACTGGGATGAGCAAAATGCCTCCAAGTTCTGCCTGCTGGTCCAGTTCTTTGCATGTGGCCTTTGCCTGTTCCAGGCCCACCTTTTGCAACTCGGCATAGGTGACCCCGTGTTCCTGGCATCCTTCCGGCAACAGAACAGTGTCTGGCTGTTCATTTCCCTGAGGCGTGCTGCGGTAGGCTGATCCAGCAGGGATTCTGGGATAGGTGGTGTCAAGATAAGAGACCCTGGGTGCACAGGATTGCAAGACCAGCATCAAACATAATCCAATACAGATGTTTTTCATTTTTATTCCTCAGCTTCAGTATAAAAGGCCAGCAGCCACAAAATGCAAGTTGTCTTGAAAGAGACTGGCGCTGTTCAGCCAACCCTGGAAGCCATTTCTTTTTTCACCACTGGAGCCACTTTGGTGCCCAGCAGTTCAATGGCTTTCATGAGTTGCAGGTGGGGGAGGGTACCCACACTGAACTGGGCCAGAAAACGCTGGTGCCCAAACAATTCATGTTGGGCAACCCTGGACACCCGTGACTTCAGTCATTCTTGGACAGAACGGCTTCTTGGTTAGAACGGCACCCTTCTTGAGCAAAACAGCACCCAGAATGGGGATTGCTCGCAGAATGGGGCCTGATCACACCCAGAATGGGGCCTGATCGCACCCAGAATGGGGCCTGTCCGCTGGGAGGAATGGGTGGAAGCCAAAAGCCTCCCAGGCCGTAAAAGTCTTGATCCTGTTTTTCACCATGAATACTTTCCTTATGAGGGTTACGATCAGCGCCACATTGAAACTGCGACACAATGCGCAACAGAAAGCCGCGTTGGATGCAATTTCTCTGGCCTACCGTGATGCTCTGAATTACGCCTCTCAAAGGGCCTTTGAACTCGACAAAACCTCCTCCGCTCCCAGGCTCCACAAGGCCGTCTATGCGGATCTGCGGGCACAGTTTGGACTCGGGGCTCAACTGGCCTGCACCGTAGAACGTCAGGTCGCGGCAACCTATCAAACCCAATGGACGAAGCTCAAACAGAACCTCAAGGCCAGAGAAGCCAGTCATACCAAACGCAGATACAAAGGCCTGGATGCTGCTCCGAAATTTGTTTCTCGCACCCTGGAATACCAGCATGGGCGTGACTACTCCTGGAAGAAGGGCGGCAAAGTCAGCATAAGTACGCTTGATGGCCGTCTGGTGCTGGAGTACGAAGGCTACCAGAAGCACCTTGATTGTATTGCAAGGGGCTGTGAAACGGGAGCGGCCAAACTCTACCATCAGAAGTCTAAAAAGCGGTATTACCTGATTGTTGCTGTCCACATTGACCTTCCTGACCCGCAACCCGTTGGCCATTCCAACGTGGTGGGTGTGGATGTGGGCCAGAGGTATCATTTCGTTGCCACCGACAAAGACGGCAAATCGCTGTTTGAGAAAGGTGCGCAGGTTCGTCAGCAAAAAGACCATTTTGCTCGTACAAAGAAAGCCCTCCAGCGTAAAGGCACCCGTTCCGCGACTCGCCGTTTGGTGATGTTGTCGGGAAGAGAAAGACGGTTTATCGCTGACCGAAATCACACGCTCGCCAAGATGCTTCTGACCCGATTCCCGAACTCCATTTTTGGGCTGGAAGACCTGAGCAGCATCCGTGAACGCATCGAGAGACACGCTGACCCTAAAGTCAGCAAGAAAGTGAAACGAACGAAACGTCACCAGAGTCAATGGTCTTTTGCGGAGCTTCAAACCATGCTGGCCTACAAAGCTCCCCTCTATGGCTCTCTTGCGGTGCGGGTGGACGCAAATTACACCAGTCAGGCCTGTTACAAGTGCGGTCATGTGTCCAGAGGAAACCGGCCAAATGCAGGATTGGAGTTTAAATGTGAGGCTTGTGGTCATCGGGGTCACGCAGATCGGGTGGCGAGTGTGAACATTGCTTTGAGAACGCTGCTCGTCCGGCAGGACTGGATGAGTACGGGTGCTTTGTCAATGCGCCCTGATGTGTCGGATGGTGAAGCGAGCAGGCCCCATTCTGGGTGCCGTTCTGCTCAAGAAGTCAAAGCTGCGCGCCTGAGAAGGTATGCAGAGTTGCGATGGAATCCAGATACAAGCGCGTGACTTCAGTCATGCGTTATTGACGTTCAAAAAGAATTTTTTCAATACTCTGTAAAAGTAGGGGAGGTGGCTTTTAAGCAGGGTAAGGGCGGCGTTTAGAATAACGTTATTCTAAAGGATTTTTATTGTCTGGAACACCAAAAGCTTTTACAAATTCTGGGGATCTGGTCTGCCTCAATGGCTCCCGAATGTGGTTTCAAAGCACTGTGCATGTTCTGTACATGCTTAAAGGGCCTGCAACGCAAAACAGCCTCCGGAGTAAGAGGCTGTTTGCGGGTTGTGATGGAGCTTTGTGTGCAAAGCCCGCAAATCAGCAACAATCAGGCGTCTGGGTTGAAGCAAAGGATTCTCCTTCTGATGGGTTTCCAAACGCCTGGAGCCAGTATAACACTTTATAGGGGATTTCCCCTATTGACAAAAGGCATCCCGAAGATTCTTCTGGGTATTTTGCAATCGAACGTCAAAAAACAGCCCCAGGACTTGACCCTGACAGAATTGTCACAGACCAAGGGGTTTTGTTTTCTTTTTAGGCTCTCTGTGCAAAAACGATGGATTTCTTGTCTATGATGAGGATTTTGGAGGTTTATGACATCCAGGAAAGGCAGTGAAAAGCCAGAAAAAGGAATTTTTGAATTGAAAATGCATTTTTGCTCAGGCAAATGGTGTTGAAAACGCCCACCATTGCCGCAGCAACAACTAAAGATCTGTCAGCCTCTGTTTTTAAACTGGTACCATGCCCACATCTTCTCTGGCTGTTACAGTGCAGGACCTTCCCCAGACGCTTCAAGAAATTGCTGCCCTGCTGGAAAAAGAGCAAAAAGAGCAGCTGGGATCCCAGGGTGAATTCCACTCGGATGCTTACAGCTGTGTCAGACATGCTGTGCTGGTGCAGCTCCTGAGAGAAATGTACCAGAAAGTGCAACCCCACACCCTGCTGTCTGAACAGCGCCGTCCTTTTGAGGCCCTGCCTGGAAATGTGATTGTGCAGGAGCGCTGGAACAGAGGGAAAAAGGCCATGCAGGATGCCCTGCCTGAACTCCAGAACCTCTGCCAGAAGCTGGTTCAGCATCCAACCACAGCCAGATTCAACCGTCTGGCTGTGGGGCTCAGTGAAGTGCTGCAGGTTTTGTAGGATCGGAAAGGGTCCTTCAGTGGGTGTAGAAGGCTCCATGGTGGCGGGCCAGCGCATCCCGCACCTGTTCTTCTTGCAGGCTGTCTGCGGCATCCACTGAAATCAGAAGCTTGCCTCCTCGCAGGGCATCATTGTAAAAGTGGGATTCTTTTTCAGGATCTGCAGCGGTCACCACCGGATTGTGGGTTCCTGCAGGTTGCTCTTCCAGCGCAGCGGCAGCCAGTACAGCTCCCGCACCAGGCGATCCCAGACCTCCAATGCCCACCGGGACTGCTGCATTGATCACTGGAGGCAGCAAGAAGGATGGACGGTCAGCATCGCCTGTGTCTGTGTTGATGGTCCCATCTGGATCAGGACGCAGTGTTTCGCCAGAGGCCTGCTGGCGGTGGCTGTAATAGGTGTGCTGATCGCTGACCCCCAGCTGGTGCAGCTCTTGCAGGGCAGCCTGGGCATCTTGTTGATTCTGGAAAACAGCGGTGATTCTGGACATGTCAAACCTCCTGAATGTGCATGGTTGTGCATCTGTTGTTCAATGCAACGCTGCTTTCAGTATGGTCTGTGCTGGTCTGTCCGTCTGTTGGAGATAACACGCTCAGGTGAAGGCCCAGGTTTCAATCCATGCGTTTTTGGGCAATCCTCAGAAAATCTTCCAGCGGGGTTTCAGCAGCTTCTTCAGGCGTTCTGCGGCTTCATCGATGCCCTGGTCCTGGGCCAGCTGGTAGCATTCGATGGCCAGTGCACGGTTTTTTGGAGTGCCCCGTCCCTGTTCGTGCATTTTGCCCAGTTGCAGCAGGGCTTCAGGATGATTCTGGTCTGCAGCCTGTTTGTACCAGTGGAACGCTTGCGTTTCGTCCCGGACCACGCCCAGACCTTTCTCATAAAAGGTGGCGGTGCTGAACTGGGCCTCGGCTTCCCCCTGTTCAGCAGATTTCTGGAACCAGTGCAGGGCCTGACCCAGGTCCTGATGCACACCCTTGCCTTCTTCGTAGAGGATGCCCAGGTTGTACTGGGCTGCGGCGTTGCCTCCCTGGGCAGCCAGACGGTACCAGTGGATGGCCTGCTGCATGCTTTGCATCACGCCCCGTCCGGCTTCAAAGAGCACGCCGAGGTTGTTCTGGGCCACCCCATGCCCCTGGTCTGCTGCCCTGCGGTACCACAAAGCGGCCTGTGCAGCGTCCGGTTTGGTGCCCCAGCCTTCTTCCAGGAAAAGCCCCACTTTGAACTGGGCTTCCAGCACGCCTCCCTGAGCCGCCTGCTGAAACATCAGATAAGCCTGTTTGAGGTCTTTGCTGATCCCCAGACCCTGTTCCAGCAGCAGACCCAGCAAAAACTGGGCTTCAAGGTGTCCCTGATCGGCAGCTTTGCGGTGCCAGTAAGCCGCCTGCTGCAAATTGATGGGGGTTCCATGCCCTTCAGAGAAGGACTGGGCCACTTTGAATTGCGCTTCTCTGTGCCCCTGTTGTGCGGCTTTCTGGTACCAGTAGAGGGTGCGGGCGGCGTTGCTGTTCTCTTCCTGTTCACTTAAGAGGCCCAGATGGTGTTGCGAAGAGATGTCTCCCTGTTCGGCAGCTTTCTCGTACCAGAACACCGCCTCTTTGAGGTCGGCTGGGATCCCCAGTCCTTTTTCGTACATGCGGGCCAGTTTGCTCTGGGCCTTCAGGTGTTCCTGGCGGGCCGCTTTGCGGTACCAGTCGAAGGCCTGCACCAGACTCTGTGTTACTCCTGTGCCGTGTTCAAACAGCACGGCCAGATTGTACTGTGCAATGGCGTGGCCCTGCTCTGCAGCCTGCCGGAACAGCTTTGCGGCTTCTGCATGGCTTTGCACCACCCCTCTGCCTTTCATGTACAGGAAACCCAGGTCGTTCTGGGCGGAGGCATGCCCCTGGTCTGCTGCCATGCGGTACCAGTGGGCAGCGGTTTTCTCGTCTCTGGGAACCCCTTCACCTTGCTGGGCTCGGATGCCTCTGGCATAAAGTTCTTCTGCAGAAGGTGCGTGAGGTGGTGGGGGAGGGGAAGGGGTGGGGGTGAAGCTGCGTCCAGAGGGAACCAGGGGAAGCAGCAACTGTTTGAGGCTCTGGGCGGTCTGGGGCCGCTCTTGCACCTGCAGGGACAGGGAATTCTGGATCACTTTTTGCAGCACATGCCCGGCAGGAAGGGGCAGGGGTTCCAGTGCCGCTCCTGTCACCCGGTCAATGGAGGCTGGCGGGGCTTTCCCCAGCAGGGCATGGTAAAGGGTGGCTCCCAGAGAGTAAAAATCGGTGTAGGCTCCAGCCTTGGCCTGGGTGGCGTATTGTTCCAGCGGAGCGTATCCGGGGGTGACCATGCGGGTGTGGTTGCTGGTCTTGTTGGCCTCAAAGTGTCTGGCAGTCCCGAAGTCAATCAGGACGGTGCGCCCGGTGTCGGTCAGGAAGATGTTTTCGGGTTTGATGTCCCGGTGCAGCATTCCGGCGGCATGCACCACCTCCAGGGCTTCGGTGACCTGCAGGCAGATGCTTTGCACCTGATCCAGGTGCAGTTTGCCTTTTTCAGCAATGCGCTCTGCCAGGGTCTGTCCAGTCAGGTGTTCCATCACCAGGTAACCGGTGTTGTTCTCCTCGAAGCCGTCCAGCACCTTGACGATGTTGGGGTGGTCAAACTGGGTGAGCAACTGGGCTTCCCGGCTGAAGCGGGCTTTTTCCTGCTCGAACACCTCTGGGTTGGCAGGGACCACCCGGTCCTGGCTTCCTCTGGTGGTGAGGCCATCCACAAACAGTTCCTTGATGGCCACCGTGCGGCCCAGAAAGGTGTTGGCCCCCAGGTAGGTGATGCCAAATCCGCCGCGTCCCAGCACCTTGCCGATGGTGTATTTGCCCTGCTGCAGTTTGGTGCCCACCTTGAGGTGTTGTTTGAGCAACCAGCCACAGATGGGGCACCGGAAAGGATCATCGGTCAGGGTGTTGTGGCAGTGGGGACAGATCACAGACATGCGCTGTTTTCATTTTAGCCGATGTCTGTGTGGGATTTTTGGGAGTTGCGCAACCTTCAGCGGGCCGAGAGCAGGGTGGTGGGGTTCAGCTCGCGTCCATTGTGGTAAATGCGGAAATCCACATGGGGTCCGGTGGCTGCACCGGTGGCTCCGGCCAGGGCGAGCACTTGCCCGGCCTGCACGGTGCTGCCCACATTCACCAGCAGCCTGCTGTTGTGGCTGTAGCGGGTGGACCAGCCGTTGCCGTGATCGACCACCACGGTGAAACCGAAGCCGCTGCTGTCCCATTTGGCAGTGGTGACCACTCCAGTCTGGGAGGCATGCACTGGGGTTCCGGTGGAGGCGGCAATGTCGATGGCAGGGTGGAAATTGCTTCCTGCAATCCACAGGTTGCGGTAGCCGTAACCACTGGTGATGGGTCCATTGACCGGCCACAGCCAGCTGCGGGCACTGTAACTCACCTTTTTGATGGTGGCTTTCTGGGCGGTTTTGGGTTTGGTGGGGGTTTTGCTAGGCAAAACAATTTTCTGGCCCACTTTGAGGCTGTTGGGGTTTTTCAGGCTGGGGTTGAGGTCGCGGATTGCATCGATGTTGATGCCCTGACGCTGCGCAATGCGGCTCAGGGTGTCCCCAGCTTTCACGGTGTAGCTGGTGCTGGCAAAGACGCTGGAGGTGCCACAGAAAAGGGCAAGCACGACGAGAAGATGTTTGAAGGACATGGGTGGGGCTCCTGCACGATATTTTTGTGGGTTGGGTTTAGAGCATCATGGGCTCGTGACTTCAGCATAGCTTCAGCTGGTGAGCCTGCTGTGAACAAACTCAACTGTAAATGAAGGCCAGCATGAGAGCACCCGGAAGATGGTAAGGGCAGATGCAGTTGTTGACACAAGGATCTCAGGCCACTGTCAGGTCTTTTTGGGACCCATGGAAAAGCAGGATTCGCAAAAATGCTTTGCAGGGCGTCAAAAACCTTTTACTTGTTGTGAATCTTACCCAAAAGGATTTGTGCAGAATTTACCTTATTAAATAAACTTATTGTCTTCAATGAACAAAGTTGTTGACCGCATGGACCCGTGACCATGAGAAATCTCAGGCAAAGTTCCCTCCATGAGACAGAAAGTCCACCCATTCATGAGCGATATAGCGCTTTTTGTGTCAAACTTCAGATCTGACTCAGTGTGCTCCAATGTTGCGTTCTGTGAGGTCGGCTACTCTGAAATCATCCAGTCCAGACTTTTCAGGACGAGCCCTGCACCTGCGCAGGATTTCTTGTCATCCCAGCTCACGCCTTCGAATTCAACACCCGCAGGGTGAAGTTTCACCCCCGAGGAGGATTCATGCAGCACTTCAGAACCCCGAAATTTCAATACCGGCTCTCCGATGGCAGCCAGAACCACTGTGACATTGACGTGTACCTCAGCCCGGAACGCCACGACGTGGTGGTCTACCTGCAGGAAACCCGTGAGGGTCTCACTGCTGAGCCTCACCGGGTGATCAACCAGTTTTACCGCCAGGAGCTGTTCCGGCACCTCACCCCGGCCAGCCGCCTGACTTTTTACTACGTGAATGCCCGTCAGGACTGCTTCCCCATCGATCTGGGAGGCCTCCCGGGCGGCTACACCGAAGGTCAGGTGGAAACCTACCGCCAGGTGCTTCCCGAACTGCAGGCCCTGCCCGTGTCCATGGTGCTGCGCGCACAGTAAATCCCTTTGCCCGCAAGGCGACCTTTCCAATTCGCCCCTTTCGGACTCCCCCAGAGAATGCTGGGGGAGTCCCTTTTTGGAGCAGAGGCAAGGGGTTTCGACACTTGCAGGGTTCTGTTTGCTGCGTTGATTCATTGGAAGGGGAGGCTTCATGAAAAAGTCCCCTTCTCAAGAACACCAGTCCAGCACAAAAGCCTCTTGTTCCAAAGCCTCTTGTTCTTCTGTCAAATGCTTTAAAATGGTTCATCAAGTAAGCGCCTACACCCCATTTGCCCTCAAGGGAGTCCACATGTTGCCTGCCACAAAGCATTTTTTTCATCCCTCCTGCCCAACTGTTCTGTGTGCTCGCTCTGTTTCAGGAGGTGTGCTGTGGCCGGTGTGACCCTGGAACAGGTGGCCCTGGAAGCGAGGGTGTCCACGGCCACTGTCTCCCGCATCATCAATGGTACTGGAAAAGTTAGTGCCAGACGAAAAAAACAGGTGATGGATGCCATTGAAAAACTGGGTTACCGTCCCAATCTGGTGGCCCAGTCCCTGGCCCGTGGGCAATCCATGAACGTGGGCGTGCTCACCCAGGACATTTCCAGTCCCTATTTCAGCCAGATGCACAAGGGGATTGAACAGGGGTTTCAGGGCAGTGGTTACCACCCCATTTTTGTCTCCGAAGAGTGGCGGGATGACCAGGACCATGCTGCACTGGAGGTGCTGCTGTCCAGAAGGGTGGACGCACTGATCGTGCTGGGCGGCTACATCGAAGATGATGTGCTGCTCAAGATCAGCCGGAACACCCCCATGGTGGTGGTGGGCCGTCTGGTGCCAGGCCTGGAAAAACAGTGTTTGCAGGTCAACAACCACCATGGGGGTTTGCTGGCCACCCGGCACCTGCTGGACCTGGGGCACCGTCACATTGCCCACATCGCTGGACCCGACACCCACTATGATGCTGTGGAACGCATGGCAGGCTACATGCAGGCCCTGCAGGAAGCAGGGGTTCCCCTGAACCGCCAGCTGGTGGTGGAAGGGCAGTTCAGTGAGGAGGGGGGCATGCGGGCCACCGAAAAACTGTTGAAACTGGGCATGCCTTTCACGGCCATTTTTGCCTGCAACGACCAATCGGCTCTGGGGGCGCAGCTGGTGTTGCAGAAGAAGGGGTTCAGGATTCCCCAGGACATATCTGTGGTGGGGTATGACGACCTTTCCCACAGTGCTTTCATTTATCCGCCCCTGACCACCGTCCGTCAGCCTGGGTTGAAAATGGGCCGCGCTGCTGCCCAGTGTGTGCTGGATTTGCTCTCAGAAAAATCCCCCCATCTGCCTGCTTTTCACAATGAACTGGTGGTGCGCGAGTCTTCAGGACGGGCTGCCGGAAGCGAAGTGATTGTGCCTGCAGAAACTGCAACACTTGCCGTTGAAGCAAAGCCAGTTCAGAAGCGCAAACGGGCCAGCAAGAAAGACAGCTGAACCCGGCTCTGACCCCGGGGTTTTCCCTGACATTTTTATGGGAACTTCCTGGATGAGGCAGATCAGAACCCCCTGTTGGCTTCTGGATGATGGATTCTTTTGCAAGCCATGTTCCGCAGGCGAACACGGATCAAACCATTCAGGCTGGCTCCCGAATTTTCTTTGTCAAAAACTTTAATTTTTTCATGAAGAACCCAGATTTCAAGGTCAAAATCCATTTTGGTCAAAGAAATTACGGATTTGAACCCGGTATAAAATAGACTGGTCTTGTTGCCAGGGATATGTTTTTGTGCACAATCTCTGTTAAGGAAACCTCAGCATGTGATGAAAAAGGTTCATTGAATTCAAATCCCGGTGTTATACTGAGCTCTGCGCACCACCCTGAATTTCTGCTTCCCAACGTGCATTGCGATGTGCATTGCGACTTGCATTGCGATTCTTCCTGTCCCACCTTCTGAAACACCAAAACAGAGGTGTTTCCTGCAGTTGTGTTGTTCGAAAGGAGTGCTATGAGCAAACGTATTTTGGTGATCCTTTCAGAGTATGGCTACTGGGGCGAGGAACTGATCGGTCCCCTGGAAACCTTTGATCAAGCTGGCTACGAGGTGGTTTTTGCCACCGCCACCGGGAAACGTGCACATGCGCTTCCCCCCAGCATGAGCCCTGAATACATTGATCCTCCGCTGGGCAAGAGTGTGACCTCCAAAGAAGTGGCAGACAAGGTGATTGCCCTGGAAGCCACCGACCGCCTGGACAACCCCCTCAGCATCCAGGACATGATGCCAGAGCGCCCTTATTACAGCGGTTCCAACTTCCTGCGGGACATGGAAGGCTACTACAAAGCCAGAGATGCAAAAGTGGAAGAACTGGTGGAAACCTACGACGCCATCCTGATTGTGGGAGGAAGCGGTCCCATTGTGGACCTCGCCAACAACCAGAGGGTGCACGACATCATCCTGGGATTTTACGGAGCCAACAAACCTGTCGGAGCCGAATGTTACGGCGTGGCCTGTCTGGCCTTCGCCCGCGACTGGGAGAACCGCCAGAGCATCATCTGGGGCAAACGGGTCACCGGGCACTGCAAGGAATACGACTACAAAGACGGCACGGGATTCCTGGGCACCGACTTCAACATGGGTCCACCCCCATACCCCCTGGAATACATCCTCAGAGACGCCACCGGTCCTGACGGAGCCTACATCGGGAACTTTGGCAAAGAAACTTCAGTGATTGTGGATTACCCTTTCATCACCGGCCGTTCCACCCCAGACTCCTACCTGACGGGCCAGAAAATGGTCGAGGTCCTTGAAAAAGGCCTGACCCGATTCGGCTGGTGACGGGATGCCACTGCCTTCTGTGAAAACCGGAAGGCACGCCATCATCGAGCAGTTCATGCTGGATGGCATGCCTTACATGTTTGGCAACCCCGGAACCGTGGAACAGGGCTTTCTGGACGCCCTGGAAGACTACCCGGACTTTCATTACATCCTGACCTTGCAGGAAACCATTGCCGTCGCCATGGCCGATGGTTACGCCCGCGCCCTCAACCACCCTGCACTGGTGCAACTGCACTCCAGCGTGGGGGTCGGAAACGGCATCGGCATGATTTACCAGGCCATGCGGGGCCACGCTCCGCTGGTGGTGATTGCCGGTGAAGCAGGCACCCAGTACGATCCCATGGACGCCCAGATGGCCGTGGATCTGGTGGCGATGGCCAAACCCGTCACCAAGTACGCCACCAGGGTGATTGATCCACAGTCCCTCCTCAGGGTCCTGAGAAGGGCCATCAAGATTGCTGCAACGCCGCCTTGTGGCCCGGTGTTCATCAGTTTGCCCATGGATGTGCTGGACGCCCCCATCACCGAGGAAGTGCGGCCCACCACAAAAATCCACAGCCGGGTGACCCCACCCATCGAGCAACTGCAGGAAGCAGCAAACCTGCTGGCTGCAGCCCAGAATCCCCTGATCCTGATGGGAGACGGCATCAGTTTCTCAGGTGCCCAGGGTGAACTGGCCGCAGTGGCAGAAGCGGTGGGTGCTCCGGTCTGGGGTGTGAACTCCAGCGAGGTGAACCTGCCCGCCAGCCACCCGCTGAACGCAGGTCTGACTGGACACATGTTCGGAGAGACCAGCCAGAAGATCGTGAAAGACGCAGATGTGATTCTGGTGTCTGGTACCTACCTGTTCCCCGAAGTGTTCCCTTCGCTGGGAAGCCCCTTCAAGCCCGACGCCAAATTGATTCACATTGATTTGAACGTCTACGAGATTGCCAAGAACTTCGATGTGGACCTCGCCCTGATGGGAGACCCCAAATCTGCTCTGGCGATCCTGGCGGGACTCCTGAACGTGCAGATGTCTGATGAGCAAAAAAACAGTGCCCACCAGCGCACCGAGAAATACGGTCAGCAGAAACGCCAGCAGGAAGAACAGGCCCGCTCCAGAGACCTGGACCAGAAAACCCAGACCCAGAAGAACCACACGGCCCTGCACATGGCGGCCTTCACCGAAATTCTGGCGGATCTGGTGCCAGAAGACACCATCATCTTTGATGAAGCCCTCACCAACAGCCCGGCTTTGAACCGTTACCTGCCTGCCAACAAACCCGGCCATTTCTTCCAGACCCGTGGAGGATCGTTGGGGGTGGGCATCCCCGGAGCCCTGGGCATCAAACTGGCAAAACCCGACAGCACCGTCATTGCCTTCACCGGAGACGGCGGCAGCATGTACACCATTCAGGCCCTGTGGACCGCCGCGCACCACAACATCAACGCCAAATTTGTGGTCTGCAACAACGGGGCGTATTTGCTTCTCAAGCGCAACATCGACCAGTACTGGAAAGAGCAGGGCATCGAAGCGCACGGTTACCCGAAATCTTTCGATCTGCTGGAACCGGTGATTGACTTTGTGAAGGTCTCAGAAGGCCTGCACGTGCCCGCCATGCGGGTGGAAACTTTAGAGCAAATCCGGCCCGCCATCATACAGATGCTCCGTCATCAGGGACCTTTCCTGATTGATCTGGTGCTCAGCGCAGAAAGTTAGGAACACATGGACGTAGCCGGGGTCGAAAAGCTGGTCAAGGATTGGTACGAAAAGCTGGATGTGCATGCCCCGATGGTGGAAGTGCTGCCCCTGCTGGTGGATTCTGGACTGGAAATGCAGTTTCCAGAAGCAACGCTGTACAGCCTTGCGGATTTTGAAGGCTGGTACCAGGGGGTGATCCGTCTGTTTTTCGATGAGGTGCACCTGCTGAAAAAAGTGGAGGTGAACCTCCAGGAAGACCGGGCAGAAGTGGACATCATCGTGCAGTGGGAGGCCAGTTTCTGGAAAGCCCCTGCCGCACACAGCCAGCGCATTGTTGCCGATGCCTACCAGACCTGGGTGGTGGTCCCCGATTCAGACGGGAACCCCAGAATCCAGCTTTATGTTGTGGACAAATTGGATTTTCATCCTGGCTCCGCTCAATTGTGATGTGTCAGCTGTGATCTGAACTTTTCCGTGTTCAGCCCCAATGAACCCTCAGCAAGACCTTGCAAGAAACAAAGCAAGAAAACAAGGAGGTACATGGTGACGGATTTCAAAGTTCATCTGGTGAGAGGTCGCTTTCCGGTGCTGCCCAGCGCTGTCAATGCCTACGTGGTGGAAACCCCCACCGAGGTGGTGGTGATTGACGCAACCGCAGCGATTTCCAGTTCCCAGGAACTCCGCGCCCTGGCTGAATCGCTGGGCAAGCCCTTAAAAGCCGTCCTGATGACCCACGGACACCCCGATCACTTCACGGGTCTGGTGACCTTCAAAGACCTGCCTGTTTACGCTTCCCAGGGCTGCATTGACTTTGCACACCGGGAAGACGAAACCAAATGGCAGGGCGGCAAGCAGTACCTCGGAGAGGATTTCCCCGACGAGCGCAGCTTTCCCAGTCAGGTGATCAAAGACGGAGACACCCTGAATTTCGGGGGCATTGACTTCACTTACACCGAACTCGGCCCTGGTGAATCCGACGATGATGGCATGTGGCTCACTGAGGTGGACGGCATCCAGCACGCTTTTGTTGGGGACACCATCTGCAACCACACCCACGCCTTTTTCGGAGATGGGCACGCGCTGCACTGGATCGAGAACATCGAACGGCTGCAGAAAACCCTGCGTTTAGACGCAAAGATCTATGTGGGGCACGGGGATTCTCCTGCCCATTACGCAGACCTCGAAGACCAGAAAGCCTACCTGCAACTGTTCATTGACACCATCAAAGACCTGCCCAGAGAAACCCCGGTCACCGAAGAGGTGGTTGGAAAAGTGATGGGCCGCATGAAGGAGTTCCAGCCCACCGAAGAACTGTTCTTCCTGCTGGGCTACGAATTGCCGCAGGGCATTGAGCGGGTCTGGAAACAACTCGACGAGGTGAAAGCATGAGCATTTCAGACACCGAAATTCAGGGACTGGTGCAGGCATGGTTTTCGGGCCTGAATGAACACCGGGCCATGGTCAAGATGATGCCCCTGCTGGACCTGAAAAACCTGCACATGGTTTTTCCCGAGAGCACCCTGACCACCCCCGAGGAATTTGAGAACTGGTACCGCACGGTCACCAGCACCTTCTTTGACCAGGACCACATCATCGAAGAGGTGAGCAGCGACATCCAGGAAAACGGCGCAAACGTCAAAGTCACCGTGATCTGGAAGGCCCACGAATGGAAAGCCCCTGCAGCCTTCAGCACCCGCATTGCCATGCGTGCTGCGCAGGACTGGCAGGTTGTGCGTGATGAAAACGGGCAAGTGGTGATTCAACGTTACGTGGTCAATTCACTGACTCCAGTCGAGTCATAAGGGGGAACACATGGGTAAGAAAGTGCTGGTTCTGGCCTCCAATGTAGGCCTGTGGGCCGAAGAATTGCAGGCCCCCTGGGACGCCCTCAAGAAAGCCGGGCATGATGTCACACTGGCCACCCACAAGGGATTGAAGCCGCTCCCCATGCAGATCAGCATGAACCCGGACTTCATTGACCCTTTCCAGAATTACAACGTGAACCCCCAGGAAGTGGTGGACCGCACCCATGAGCTGCTGCAAAACGGCGAGTGGGACAACCCCATCAAAATTCAGGACGCCAAGATGTCCGATTACGACTCGATTGTGATTGTGGGCGGACCGGGCTCTGCGCTGGATCTGGTGGGCAACCCCAACGTGCACGACCTCTTGCTGGAAGCCTTCCAGGCCGACAAGATGATCGGTGCCCTGTGTTACGCTGTGGGCGCTTTCGTCTGGACCCGCAACCCGGAGAACGGCAAGAGCATCATTTACGGCAAGAACGTGTGTGCGCACCCCAAACAGTGGGATTTCAAAGACGACATGACCTACGATCTGGTCGGCACCGAAGGCGAAAATGCTGGCACCAATCTGGTGACCCGTGGCTTCGTGTTCCCGCTGCAGGTGGTCGTTGAGGACGCTGTGGGTCCAGAAGGCAAGGTCACCTCCGATTACACCGCCAACCGGGAGAAACCCTGCGTGGAGTACGACTGGCCTTTTGTGACGGCCCTCTCGGTGGAGTCCTCCATTGCCTTTGGAGACAAGCTGGTTGAAGTGCTGGAGAGCAGATAAAACCCCATGGCTGCACTGACCTATCAGGGCACCATTGATGTTTTTCGCGGTGAAACCGTTTCGGTGCACAGCTACAGCAGCCCCGAAGCCGGTGAATTTGTGCGCTCCCAGATCATTGAAACCCCACACAGCCTGATCGTGGTGGATGTGCAGCTTTCCCGGCAGTACGCCGCAGAGGTGCGCAGGTACGCGGAAAGCCTGGGAAAACCCATCTCACGAGTGATCATCAGCCACATGCACCCCGACCACTGGCTGGGCATTGATGCCTTCAAGGATTTGCCGCTTTACGCCCTGTCAGAAGTGATCGGGCACCTGGAGATGCTGGGAGATTTCTGGATTGGCCTGAAAAAAGAAGAACTGGGCGACCAGATTCCAGACCAGAAGGTCATTCCCCAGCACGTTTTGCAGGAAGGGGAGGAGGTCATCGACGGGGTGAAGTTTGTGTTCCGCAAAGTCACCCAGGCCGAATGCCTCGCCAACCTGATGATCGAACTTCCTGAGGTGAAAACGCTGTTGCCCCAGGATCTGGTCTACAACAACATCCACCTGTTTGTGGGCGAACTGCACGGTGAAAACCGCGACATCCTCTGCTTTGACGGCTGGATCAAGACGCTGGAGCAGCTGAAAACAGAGGATTTTGAACTGGTGATTCCCGGTCATGGCGACCCCACCGACAGCAGTGTTTTTGACCGCAGCATTGGGTTCCTGAAAGACGCCCAGCAGGTGTTTGAAACTGCGAAAGACCATCAGGAATTCAAGGCCCGATTGATCGAGCTTTATCCGCATTACAAGCTGCCGATGCTGCTGGACATGTCGGTTCTGACCCTTTACAAGTTGATGTGACCCGACCATCCCGACTTTTTGAACCCACAGGAGGAAGCACAATGGATCCCAGAGAAACCCTTGAAAAGTACTACCAGTATGCCAATGCCGGACAGTGGATGGACTGGTGCGACCTCTTCGCTGAAAACATGGTGATGGACGAGCAACTCGCCGGACACATCGAAGGCCTCGCCACCCTGCGCGAAGGCATGAAAGGCGGTCTGGGCGGTTACACCGAGTTCCAGAACAAACCCAAAACCATGTTCGTGAGCGGCAATGAAGGTGCAGTGGTGTCCCACATCACTGGAAAAACCCACCTGGGAGAAGAAATCCAGTGTGGCGTGATGAACTACTTCCGCTTTGACGAAGAGGGCAAGATCGTGTACCTGGCGAACTTCCATGACTCCGTGCCCTTCAAGCCCCTGTTCGATCCCAACAACAAAGCTGCCCAGTGACCATGAAGTGGGATTTCATTGTGGTGGGAGGAGGGTCCGCCGGTTCCGTGGTGGCAGCCCGCCTTTCCGAACACCCCGAATGGAACGTGCTGTTGCTGGAAGCCGGGGCCGGACAGGTCCCGGAGGTGGCCCATGATCCCTCCCTGTGGTTCCTGACCTGGGGCACCGAGATGGACTGGCAGTACAAAAGTGTTCCGCAGGAACACCTGCGGGGCCGCCAGACCGACGAACCCCGCGGGAAAGCGCTGGGGGGCACCAGCCAGATGAACCTGATGATGTACGTGCGGGGGCACCGCCAGGATTACGACAACTGGGCGAAAGTGGCTCCGGGCTGGTCCTACCAGGAAGTGGTTCCTTTCTTCCAGCGTCTGGAAGACCAGGAGGACCACACCAACCCCACCGCCGGGCATGATGGCCCCATGCACATCATCAACGCCAAAAACCACCAGCCCAATCCAGCTTCTGCGGTGTTCATTGACGCCTGTGCAGAGCTGGGTTTTCCCGTGACTGCGGACTTCAACGGTCCGTACATGCACGGTGCAGGCTGGCACCACATCAACATCCGGGATGGCAAACGGGAAAGTGCCTACCGGGCCTACATCAAACCCGTTCAGGACAGGCCCAACCTGCACATTGAAACCGCAGCACGGGCTTCCAGAATCCTGATCGAAAACGGGCGGGCTGTGGGCGTGGAGTACCAGCAGAACGGCGAGGTCAAAACCGCACATGCCGCAAAAGAAGTGGTGGTCTGTTCGGGTGCGATTGATTCTCCCAGACTGCTGCTGCTTTCAGGAATTGGACCAGAAGAACACCTGCAGGATGTGGGTGTGGAAGTGGTGCACAACCTGAAAGGGGTGGGGGAGAACTTCCACAACCACGTTTTGACCGGGGTGGTGTACGGCTGGGATGGGGAACTCGAACCTGCCCGCCTCAACCGCTCGGAAAGCTGCCTGTACACCAGTTCCAGCGATCAGGAAATCGCCCCGGATTTTCAGCTGGGGTTTGTGACCCTGTCTTTTGATGTGGTGATTGGTGCGGCCCACCCCAATGCGGTTTCGATCATTGCGGGCCTCACCAAACCGAAATCCAGAGGTTCGGTGAAACTGGCTTCCAGCGATCCTCTGGCAGCGCCTCTGATTGACCCGAACTATCTGGCCGAAAGTTACGACCTGGACCGCATGGTGGAGCTGGTCAAACTGTCCCGCCAGATTTTCCAGACCCGGACTTTTGCAGGCAAAGTCACCCAGGAACTGCTGCCCGGTCTGGATTGCCACACCGATGAACAACTCCGGGAATTCCTGATTTCCCGCGCCGCTTCCTACCACCACCAGTGCGGATCCTGCCAGATGGGGGAAGGGGAGTGGGCGGTGGTCAGCCCTGAACTGAAGGTGCACGGTCTGGAGGGCCTCAGGGTCGCAGACGCCTCGGTGATGCCCGAAACCCCCTCCTGCAACATTCATGCTGCGGTCCTGATGATCGGTGAACGGGCTGCAGATTTCGTCAAAAAGGAGCACCTGTGAAGCCAAAACTGGTCGGCAAAAAAATCGGCATCCTGATGGAATCGGATTTTTACGATCCCGAAATCTGGTATTACAAGAGCCGCTTCCCCGAAGAGGGGGCGTCCGTGCATTTCCTGTCCAAACTGTGGGGCCAGCCTGGTCTGACCTTCAACGGACACGAGTTTCACACCCCTTTTTACGTGAATGAAGCCTTCACGGACATGGACGATGAAACCCTCAAATCCTTTGATGCGATCATCATTCCAGCCGGGTTTGTCTCGGACCGCCTGAGGTACACCCCGGACGTCACCCAGCCTTCAGACGCTGTGCAGTTCATCAAGCGGGTCTTTGCAGAGGAAAGCATCGTCAAAGGCGTGATCTGTCACGGTTTGTGGCTGCTGGCCTGGGCTCCTGAACTGGTGAGGGGCCGCAAGCTCACCACCCACAACAACCTTTACGCCGATGCCATCAACATGGGGGCAGAGTACGTGAATGAAGATGTGGTGGTGGACGGAGACCTGATCACTGGACGCACCGGAGGCCACCACGCCCAGTTTGCCCGCGCGATCATCGAGAAACTCTCGGGTGAAGCATGAAATTCTCCCATGTGGCCCTCAACTGCGCCGATGTGGACGCAACCGTCGAGTTCTACAGCAAGTACTTCGGCTACCACACCGCCCGGGTCTTTGACATCGGGGGCGGGGCCAAAATTGTCTTTCTGAAACTGGGGGACGCCTACCTGGAACTGTTCCCCGCTGAAGGCGTGGGCCCGGTGCTGGAAAAAGACGGCCCCAAGGAAAAAGGCGTGCTCCGGCACATCGCTTTCCAGGTGGACAGCGTGGACGAGGTGCTGGCAAAACTGGGCGATCAGGCCCAGATTGCCCTTGGCCCGCTGGATTTTGATGCCTTCATTCCTGGCTGGCGCACCGCCTGGGTGAAAGACCCCGATGGCAACATCGTGGAAATCAGCCAGGGTTATCAGGACGCCTGAATTCTGTTTTTGCAGGTTCAAGACGTGTTTTTAAATCCTCCATCCGTGTTTGGGAATTCATGGATTTCAGTGTTAGAGAAGGAGTGCATATGACTGCAACCGATCCATCCGTGCAGCCCTCCGGGGCCTCCAGTGGCAACCAGATCAACTTCACCTTTTCCGACACCATCGCAGGGTACGTCACCGAATTTGACCGGGAGAAGCAGACCTTCGGGCTGAAAACCACCGATGGCCGTGTGTTCACGGTGAACCTCAAGAGCAACACCTACGCCTACCTGTCCCGCAACCTCGGCGAGCCTTACCTGGACGCCACCGGGCAGATCTTCGAGATGCTGGAAGCCGGGCGTTACATGTACGCCTACGGGGTGTTCTACCCCGAGCATGGTGCCCACATTTTTGAAGCCCAGTTTCTGGTTTTTGTGGGCCGCAAGGTAGACGAGTTCTTCTTTGAGAAGCAGAACTGGTGGATCAAGCAGCTTTCCGAAATTGCCCACTTCTACCGCCGCGCACAATTCGGCAAGGGCGAGATCGATTACCGCAATTACCGCACTGAGGTGAACCTGTCCGGTGAGCGCACCCGCGACAACTTCATTCAGGAAACCGACACCATCTCCCGACTGGTGTACGGGTATGCTTCGGCTTACCTGCTGACCGGGGAAGATGAATTCCTGGAAATTGCCGAGAAGGGCACCGAGTACCTGCGGGCCCACATGCGCTTCTACGACCGTGACGAGAACATAGTCTACTGGTACCACGGGATCCGCATCAACGGAGACAAAGAAGAAAAGTTGTTTACCAGCGAGTTCGGGGATGACTACGACGCCATTCCTGCCTATGAGCAGATTTACGCGCTGGCCGGACCCATCCAGACCTACCGCGTGAACGGCGACCCCAGAATCCTCAAGGACGCCGAGCTGACCATCGACCTCTTTGACAACTTCTACCTGGACAAAGAGCGTGGCGGGTACTACTCCCACCTGGACCCCATCACCCTGGATCCCTTATCGGACGCCATCGGGGCCAACAAAGGCAAGAAGAACTGGAACTCTGTCGGAGACCATGCACCTGCCTACCTGATCAACCTGGTGCTGGCCACCGATGATCCCCGCTTCAAAACCTTCCTGGAAGGCACCTTCGACACCATTGCCAAGTACTTCCCGGATTACGAGAACAGCCCCTTTGTGCAGGAGAAGTTCTTCTCCGACTGGTCGCACGACAGCCAGCACATGTGGCAGCAGAACCGTGGTGTGGTCGGGCACAACCTGAAGATCGCCTGGAACATCATGCGCATGCACACCCAGACCCCCAAACCCGAGTACGAGGCGCTGGCCCGCCGCATCGCCCAGGAAATGCCCCTGGTGGGTGGAGACCGCCAGCACGGCGGCTGGTACGACGTGATGGAGCGGGTCAAGCAGAATGACCAGGAATGGCACCGCTACGCTTTCCACGACCGCAAAGCCTGGTGGCAGCAGGAGCAGGGCATCCTGGCTTACCTGATCCTGCACGGCCTTCTCAAGGACGAGGAGTACCTGAAACTGGCCCGCGAGTCCCAGGCCTTTTACAACGCCTGGTTCCTGGACCACGACGACGGAGCTGTGTACTTCAACACCCTCGCGAACGGTTTGCCTTACCTGCTGGGCACCGAGCGCCTGAAGGGCAGCCACAGCATGTCCATGTACCACTCCTCAGAGCTGTGCTACCTCTCTGCGGTGTACAACAACCTCCTGATCTTCAAGAAGCCGCTGGACATGCACTTCAAGCCCATCCCCGGGGGTTTCAAGGACAACATCCTCAGGGTTGCCCCTGACCTGCTGCCCGCTGGATCTGTCAAGATCAGTGCGGTGACCGTGAACGACCAGCCTTACCGCTACTTTGATGCCGACGCCCTGACCGTCACCCTGCCCGAAACCGATGAGCGCGTGAAAATCTGCGTGACTTTGCAGCCCGTTTGATCCTGTTCACCCAGTTTGATTTGACAAGGAGGTAACCCGCATGGAAATTTCATCCAGCACCGTAGACGGTGTGGTGGTGGCGCAGATCATCGGAGACATCGATGGCAAGACGGCCCCGATTGTGCAGCAAAAAGTGGTATCCCTGATTCCAGATGGAGGAAAAATCCTGCTGGACATGGGACAGGTGGAGTACATGTCCAGCGCTGGCCTGAGGATGCTGCTGCTGGTGTACCGCCAGGCCCAGAGCAAGGGCAGCAAGATTGCTTTAAGCGGCCTCAGTGAAGACATTGCAGACACCATGTCTGCCACAGGGTTCCTGGATTACTTCGTGACCAGCACCACTGTGGAAGAAGGACTGCAGGCCCTGGCATGAGCAGTGAGATTCCAGGTCTGGAACCTGATGCTGTCAATCCAGCTGTGACCGAAGCTGTCCCGAAAAAGGCCAGCAAGGGCAAGAAAGCTGCTGAAACTGCCCCTGTAGCAGAAGCCGCCCCGGCCAAGAAGAAAGCTGCTCCCAGGAAGAAAAAAGTGGACGCTGCACCAGAACCCACTCCAGAACCCGCTCAGGAGGCTGCTCCGGCAGCCCCTGCAGCGCGGGAAAGGGTGCAACTCGAGCCCGCCGTTCCCGATTACAGCAACGTGGACAGCCGCATCGATTTCTACCCCACCCACGAGTACCTGGGGTACCGCATCCGGGCCGGGAAACCCCTGCCTTTCGGTGCGACCCTGGTGCCCAACGGGGTGAATTTCAGCGTGTATTCTGCACACGCCACGGCCTGCACCCTGGTGATCTTTGACAAGGGCGACCCCACCCCCAAAGTGGAGATTCCCTTTCCGCATGAGTTCAAGATCGGCAATGTGTTCTCCATGCTGGTCTTCGATCTGGACCCGGAAACCCTGGAGTACGGGTACCGCATGGATGGCCCCTGGGACCCTGCACAGGGCCACCGCTTCGACCCCAGCAAGATCCTCTGCGATCCTTACGCACGGGTGATCAGCGGTCGGGACGTGTGGGGACAGAAGCCTGACTGGGACAACATCTATCCGCACCGTTCCAGGCTCTCCTTCGATGATTTTGACTGGGAGGACGACAAGCAGCTTGAGACCCCCTCCGAAGATTTGATCGTCTACGAGATGCACGTGCGTGGGTTCACCAGACACGGATCTTCCGGGGTCAAGTTTCCCGGAACCTTTGTGGGCATCCGTGAAAAGTTGCCCTACCTGAAAAAACTCGGTGTGAACGCCATCGAACTGATGCCGATTTTTGAATTCGACGAGTTCGAGCACAGCCACACCGACCCCGAAACCGGAGAGATCGACCACCTCAACTACTGGGGGTACTCCACCCTCGGGTTCTTTGCGCCCAAAGCAGGTTACGCTGCCACAGGCAAAAGGGGCATGCAGGTGGATGAACTCAAGGCCCTGATCAAGGCCTGCCACAAGATGGGCATTGAAGTGATTCTGGATGTGGTGTTCAACCACACCGCCGAGGGCAACGAGCAGGGACCCACCCTGTCTTTAAAAGGCCTCGACAACCAGACCTACTACATGCTCACCCCCGAAGGGTACTACTTCAATTTCTCGGGCACCGGCAACACCATCAACTGCAACCACCCCGTGGTCAGAAACATGGTGCTGGACTGCCTGCGTTACTGGGTCAGCGAGTACCACATCGACGGGTTTCGCTTCGATCTGGCGGCCATTCTCGGGCGTGCCCAGGATGGAAGCCCCCTGGCCAACCCCCCTCTGCTGGAAAGCCTGGCCCACGACCCCATCCTGGCCCGCACCAAACTGATTGCCGAAGCCTGGGATGCCGGAGGGCTGTACCAGGTGGGCAGTTTCCCTGCTTACGGAAGATGGGGCGAGTGGAACGGCAAATTCCGTGACACCATCCGCAAGTTCCTCAAAGGCGAAGCCGGAGAGGTGGGCGAGATGGCCATGCGCATTCAGGGCTCCCCGGATCTGTATTCTTCCAGAGGACCCACTGCCAGCATCAACTTCATCACGGCGCACGATGGATTCACCCTGTACGACAGTGTTTCTTACAATGAGAAACACAACCTCGCCAACGGTGAGAACAACAACGACGGAGCCAACGACAACAACTCCTGGAACTGCGGTGCAGAAGGGGAGACCGATGATCCCTGGATCAACGCGCTGCGCCAGCGTCAGGTCAAGAACGCCCTGGCCATGATGCTGACCAGCCAGGGCATCCCCATGATCCTGATGGGCGATGAAATCGGGCGCACCCAGCACGGCAACAACAACACCTACTGCCACGACAACGACCTCAACTGGATGGACTGGGGCCTGGTGGAGAAGAACAAAGACCTGCTGCAGTTTGTTCAGCATGTGGCCGCCTTCCGCCACCGCCACCCGGTGCTCAGAAACCGCTGGCACCTCTCAGGCCGCGATTATGTGGGCAGCGGCTATCCCGACATCAGTTTCCACGGGGAACGCGCCTGGAGTCCCGACTGGTCCAGTGAGAGCCGCACCCTGGCTTTCATGCTGTGCGGCAAGCATGCAAGAGGCGGCACCGTGCAGGACGACTACATCTATGTCGCCATGAACATGCACTGGGAAGACCACGCCTTCGAACTGCCTTACCTCGCCCAGGGCCTGCAATGGCACGTCTTCGCCAACACCGGAGCAGAAGTGACCAGTGTGGAACCCGGAGACGAAATCTGGCTGAAAGACCAGCGCACCTTCTGGATGGGTTCCCGTTCGGTGGCCATTCTGGTCGGCAAAGCCCCCCGTTAAGCCCTCTTTTTCAAGTTTTGCACCCATCCCCAGCAACACCTTCAGCAACACCAAAGGAGTCAACATGTCCATCGATGTGAAAGTGGAATACAGAGGAACAGACGGAGTCATCACCCTGGGAGGCCAGCTGGACGCCAGCGCCGCCCCCGCCTTCAAATCCGCCATTGAAGATGTCTTCAACGGACCCGAAAAAGTGGGCCGTCTGGTGATCCTGATGCAGGACCTGGAATACATGGCCTCTGCCGGACTCCGTGCCCTGGTGTTCGCCAAGCAGAAAGCCGGAGCGGGCGTTCCCATTGTGCTGGTGGCTCCCCAGGAAGGGGTGCTGGAGACCATCGAGATGACCGGTTTCCACCACAGCGTGATCATCGAAGAAACCTACGCGTAAAGCGGCCTGAATGCGTGCTGGGGGAAGGTGTGACCTTCCTCTGGCCTGTTTTACACCAGCAAGGAGGTCTATGGAACCCCTGAATTTGCCTGCGACGCTGGATGCCCTGGATCCCATCGCAGATTTTGTGCTGGAAGCTGCCAAAGCGGCAGGACTTGAGAAGAAAGCGGCCTACCGGTTGCGCCTCGCTGTGGATGAGATCGCCACCAACATCGTCACCCACGGCTATGAAGAGATGGGCATGACTGGAGACATCCAGGTGTATGCAGACATGGACGAAGAATCCCTGACCATCACCCTGGAAGACACCGCTGTTCCCTACAACCCCTTCGAGCAAGACCCGGTTTCTGAAGAAGAACTGCAAAAGCCCCTGGAAGAACGCCCCATTGGTGGTCTGGGACTGTTCCTGACCATTCGGGGGGTGGACCGCTTCTCCTACGAGCGGGTCGCCAACATCAACCGCAACATGTTTCTGATGCTGCGCCCGAAAGAAGGAGCGCCTGATGTTCAGTGAATCCCTCAAAGACAACAGCCTGATTTTCTGGAATTGCCCGGATGCCAAAGCTCCCGGAATCCGCACCCTGCTCAAGGATGCCGGTTACGACCTGAAAGTGGCCGACACCCTGCATGAGGTGCTGCTCTTGCTGGCCAGCAACAACACCACCCCGGTGATCCTGCCCGTGGAACTCGGAGACAGCTGTTTCGAGGATCTGCCCGACAGCATGCTGGTCCCCATGATCGCCTGGGGCGACGACGAGGATTCCCTCAAGCCCTTTCTGGACCGGGGCGTGCGGGCCTACATGCTGCCCCCCTTCACCTACCCCCTGATCCAGACCCAGATTGAAACCAAACGGGATTACCTGCGCCTGAACCTGGACGCGCTGGACATTGGCCGCCATGTGGAACTCAAGCTGATTGAAAGGGATGTGGAAATTGGCCGGGACATCCAGCTGAGCTTCCTGCCCAAATCCCTGCCCGAGCGTCCAGGCTGGGAACTCTCTGCCTTCTTCAGGCCTGCCCGTGAAGTTGCTGGGGATTTCTACGACGGGTTTGAGCTGTTGCACGGTCGCCGCATTGGTGTGGTGATGGCAGACGTGTGCGACAAGGGGGTGCCCGCAGCCATTTTCATGGCGTTGTTCCGCACCCTGATTCGCGCCGGAGCACAGCAGAACATCTCGCTGTCCTGGGCTTCTGACCCCAGTGCTGGTGCAGACGACAAGGTCTGGCTTGGCGGGCTCAAGGGAGAGGGCAGACAGGCTTTGCCCAGAATTGGAACCAGTGCGCTCTTAAATGCAGTGGCCGGAACCAACAACTACATGACCGAAAACCACCTGGAAACCGGGTATTTTGTGACCCTGTTCTTTGGGATTTTCGATCCGCTGACCGGGCAACTGATCTACATCAACGGCGGACACAACCCCCCGGTGATTGTGCGTGCAGACGGCACCCAGGTGATGCTGAAACCCACCGGACCTGCTGTGGGCATGATTCCCGGAGCGACCTTCAAGATCGCCCAGGAGATGCTGAATCCCGGAGACACCCTCTTCACTTACACCGATGGGGTCACCGATGCCAAAAGCGAAACCGGACACTTCTTTGGCAACAAGAACATGCTGGAACTGTTGAAAGAACCCATCACCTCTGCGCAAAGCCTGATCGAGCGTTACCAGACGGCGCTGGACAACCACATTGAGAGCGCCCCCCAATTCGATGACATCACCATGCTGGTGGTGCGTCGCGAGCCGTAAAGGAGATCCATGTCCAAAATCATCTCTGTTCATTCCTTCCGGGGGGGAACTGGCAAATCCAACACCACCGCCAACCTCGGAACCCTGCTGGCCGCCAGAGGGCAGCGGGTCTGCATCATCGACACCGACATCCAGTCTCCCGGCGTGCACGTGCTGTTCGGGCTGGAACCTGAAGACATGCACCACACCCTCAACGATTACCTGTGGGGCAACTGTGACATCGAAGCGGCCGCCCACGACCTCAGCGCCAAAATGGGGGTTTCGGGCAAAGGCAAGGTTTTTCTGGTGCCCTCCAGCGTGAGAAGCCGGGACATCGTACGGATCCTGCGGGAAGGCTACGACATGGGCCTGCTCAACGACGGCTTTCACCGCCTGATCCAGATGCTGGACCTCGATGTGCTGCTGATTGACACCCACCCCGGTGTGGGCGAGGAGACGTTGCTGTCCATCGCCATGTCGGATGTGCTGGTCCTGATCATGCGCCCCGACCAGCAGGACTACCAGGGCACTTCTGTGACCGTGGAGGTGGCAAGACAGCTGGACATTCCCAAGATGCTGCTTCTGGTCAACAAAACCCCCGAAAGCTACAACTTTGCAGATGTCAAACGCCGTGTGGAAGCCACCTACAACTGCGAGGTGGCCGGTGTGATCCCCCACTCTGACGAAATGATGGCTCTGGCCAGTGGGGGGGTGTTCGTGACCCGTTTTCCCAACCACGAAATCACCCGGCTGTACACTGGCATTGCCGACCATTTGCTTTGAGGACTTCCTCTGCTCGTGCTGAAAACCCTTTAAAGTGGAAGCAGGAGGACAATCCAGACCAGAACACACTGCAGCAAGCAGGCCCCTCTTGCTGTGCAAGCGCCCATCAGGCTGTAACCCCATGAGGAAGGCCCCATGACCCACCTTGAGGCATACCAGAAGATCATGCAGGAAATTGACGGCTGGCCCATTCAGGACGGCATCCGCAGTTCTGATTTGACCCTGCTGCAAGACCCGCTGCGCACGGCCCTCACCACCACGGTGAGGGAAGGGCATGTCACCCTGCAGGAATTCAGTGGGTTTCTGGGACTGGACCTGGACAGCACCTCCCATGTGGTGGACGCTTTGCTGGAACATGGTTTTCTGAAAACCAGCCAGGACACCCCTTCAGGAGAAACCGAATACCGGGTGCATTATGCCCGCTCCGGCCGCCAGAGCGGAGATTTGTGGAACCGCCTGAAGTCTTTAGAACCCGAGCAGAAACCCGCACCATCCCAGCACCAGCAGAAACCCGAGGACTGATTTTGAGCAAGACCGATCCACCCCGCTGCCCTGTCATCACCTTCGCCGCCTTTCACCGCAACACGGGCCGCTCCACCCTGCTGGCTGCACTGGCCGTCAAGCTCTGCCAGCAGTCCAGGGTGCTGGTGGTGGATGCCGACATCAGTGCTCCACAGATGCTGACTTTGCTGGGTTTGCCAGAGTCACGGGTGGGGTTCACGCTCAACGATTACCTGGTGGGATTGTGTGACCTGCAGCAGGCGGTGTATGACCTGCCAGACCGGGTGGGGCCTGCAACATCAGGAGCCCTGTACTTGCTGCCCGCCAGCGATGACCTCTCGGTGGCGTCCCGTACCCTGCGTGAAGAGTACGACTCGGTGGTCCTGATGGACGATTTGCACCAGCTGATTCAGGTTTTGCAACTGGATTTTGTGCTGATTGACATGCCGGTGGGCATCAGTGGAACCACCCTCCCCCTGATGTCCCTGGCCGATGTGCTGCTGGTGGTGATGCGCATCGAGAAAAAAGACTTTGAAGGCATCGGGGTGATTGTGGATGTGGCGAGCCGTCTGGACATCCAGCATGTGCTGCTCACCGTGAACATGGTGCATACCGATTATCCTTTGCAGGACGTGAAGCACAAGTTCAAAGAGAGTTTTGGCCGTGAAACCTGGGCTTTGCCGCACATTGCTCCGTTCAGTGCCTCTGCAGAAGGGGAACAGGTCATTGAACAGCTGGGTGGCCGCCTGATGGAACTGAAACGATGAGCGCATCCATCAAACCCACCGTGCGCCGTTCAGAACTGCTGCGTTTCGGGGTGCTGGCCGTGCTGCTGCTGGTGAACATCTTTGTGGCCCAGTCCAGCGATGTGGTTGGCACCAGTGGCATTGTGTCCTATCTGGGTGCCCCCGAAATCCTGTGGGTCTGGGCCGTGGACAACGTGCTGATGTTCCTGCTTTCCATGGGGTACTCGGTGTATGCAGACCGCATCAAACGTGAACACCTCACCATTGGACTCTTCTGCCTCTCCAGCGTGGTGTACCTGGGCATGTATGGCCTGTTTGCTGCAGGGGTGGCAGACTGGATCACCTATCCCTTGCTCCTCATCATTGGAGACCAGCAGTACCTGATTTTTCCGATGATCATCTGGACGCTGGCCAACGACCTCTTTTCGCTGTCCGAGGCCAAGCGCATCTTCCCGATCCTTTCAGGGGTGGTGGTGGGCGGGAGTTTGCTGGGGAATTTGATTCCAGCCCTCACCCACAATGCCCTTTTAAGCAATGTGGATCTGCTGGCCGGAAATGCCGTGTTGATGCTGCTGGGAGGTCTCTTCCTGTCCCTCAGCCTGAAACGCCTGGGTTTGAAAACCAAGCAGGACACCCACACCGATCAGCCTGCAGAGATCCTCAAGGAAGGGCTGGATTTTGTGAAGGGGGTTCCGGTGTTCATGCACCTGGCGGTCTCGATGCTGCTGCTGGGTTTTGCCTTCAACACCCTGGAATTCCACGTGATCCATCAGGCCTCCAAAACCTACCAGAGCGAAGACCTGCAGGTCTTTTATGGTGTTTTCCGGGCGATCAGAACGGCGCTTCTGGTGCTCTTGCAGGTGCTGGTCACCACCCGCTTGCTCAACAAGGTGGGCTTCAAGAAGATGTTCAACGTGATGCCCATCAGCATGGCCTTCGGGGTGGTGCTGTGCCTGTTCTGGCCGGGATTGATCGGGGCCTCGGTGGGCAATGGACTGGTGCGCCTGATGCTGGAAGGCATCGACGAACCCACCCGCCGCACCTTCCTGGGGATGGTCCCGGACGAAAAACGCGGCAGGATCAGTGCTTTTCTGGAAGGTTACCTGTATTCAGCAGGTTCCATCGTCAGCTGCCTGCTGCTGGCCGGGGTGATGGTTTTTTCCCAGCTGGGACTGATCTCGGCCCAGACTGCAAGCATCCTGTACCTGCTGCTGGCTTTGCTTTGTGCAGGAGGGGCGCTGTGGGCCATCCTGAAATTCAATCAGACCTATGATAAGAGCATGCTCAACTGGCGGCTGAAACGCCGCAAGCGCACGGGAGGGGTTCTGGATGACCTCAAACTGTAAACCACCCATCCTGCAGAGAGGCACACCATGAACCATGAACCCAAGCGTCAGGCCCACTGGGGATTCACCCTCCATCAATTGCAGTACACCGTGCTGTGTGGGGTGCTGTATGTGCTGGTGACCTGGCTGACCAGCTTCATGAAACTGACCGACACCAGCGGCCTGGATTTGCGCCCCAGTGTGGTGATTCCCATGGTGTTCGGGTTTCTGTTCGGACCCTGGGTGGGGCTGGTGGGGGGCACCCTCGGCAACACCATCAGCGACTACATCATGTACGGCAACGGCATTTCCGACTGGCAATGGAGCCTGGGGGTGGGCCTGGTGGGTCTGGTGCCCGGCATTTATGCCCTCAAGCCCCGCAGCTACCGCACCATCAAGGACCAGGGGGCAGCCATGCTGGTGGCGATTGTGGGTCTGGTGGTGGGGATGGGCTTCGCTTCCTTTTATGCCATGTGGATCTGCCGGGAAGGCAGCACCTTATCGAGTTGTTTTGTGATTCCCACCACCTTCATGGACGCGCTGAACAACTCCTTCTTGCCTGCCATGCGGGTCAACCTGATCTGCACCCTCTTGCTGCTGCCCATTGTGCTGTTCAATGTGGACCGCCTGAGCCTGAAAGCCGAAGACTGGCACTCGGGATTGCTGCGCCGCCTCCTGATCACCCTCCTGGTCTCTGCGGCTTTGCCCACCCTGCTGATGGGGTTCTTCCTGATGCAGCGTTTTGCCCATGAAAAATCAGATGCCTCCATTTTCTACCAGATCGTGGGAACGCTGGTGGCCACCATCCTGTTCACGGCTGCCAATGCGGGCATCCTGGCCCAGAGTTTTTCCAGACCCCTGATTCGCCTGACCGAAGGGGCACGCCAGATGCGGCAGGGCAAAATGTCCAGAGAAACCGCAGAAACCTTCCGGGACCGCCCGGGCAACGATGAAATTGCCGAACTGGCCCAGACTTTCGGAACCATGGCTTTAGAAGTGATTGCCAGAGAGCAGAACCTGCGCAAACAGGTGGAGGACCTCAAAATCGAAATCGACGAGGCCAAACGCCAGAAGCAGGTCAGTGACATTGTGGACACCGATTTCTTCCGGGACCTCAAGAGCAAAGCATCGCAATTGCGTTCCCGTCAGAGCACACAGAGCACCCAGAACCAGCAAACCCAGAGCACCGAACCTCCCAAAACCGGCGAAACGGGAGACTGAACCTTGAGACCTTCCATTGTGGCCTGGATTGATCCAGAAGCTTTGCTGCACAACCTGCAGGTGATTCATGGGCATGCTGGACAGAAACCCGTGATGGCCGTGCTCAAGGCCAACGCTTACGGGCATGGCCTTTCGCTGGTGGCCCCATTGCTGGACCCCAGGCCGGAAATCTGGGGTTTTGCGGTGTCCACCGGACAGGAAGCCCAGCAGATCCGCCAGTCGGGAAGTCAGAAACCGATCCTGCTGCTTGCCCCTCCTGATCCCAGAGATCTGCCTGAATTGCACCGTGTGTGGGTGCGTTTCACGGTCAGCAGCCTGGAAGAGCTGCAGGATTTGCCTGCCGGGGCAGGGGTGCACCTGAAAATCAACACCGGACTGAACCGTCTGGGGGTGCGTCCTGAGAACCTTGCAGCCTTGCTCGCAGAGGTGCAGGCCAGAAACCTCAGGCTGGAAGGCTGCTATGCCCATTTTGCTTTTGCAGATCAGCCGGACCTCGTGCAGGCCAGACGGGAGCTGGAAGTGTTTCGCCGGGTCTGCACCCTGCTGCCTGAGGGCCTGATCCGGCACATGGGGGCTTCAGAGGGACTGCTGGCGCTGGGAGAGGACGCTGCTTTTGATGTGGTGCGCCCCGGTCTGGCCCTGCTGGGCAATGTGGGGGCCACGCACCTGCGGGGGGTGTTGCCCCTGAAACCCGTGATGACCGTGCAGGCCAGGGTGTGTTTTGTGCACACCGTTCAGCCTGGAGAAACCGTTTCTTATGGCGGCTTCTGGCGGGCCGAGCGCCCGACCCGTGTGGCGGTGCTGCAGGTGGGTTATGCAGATGGCTACCCCATCCGTGCTGCAGGCAAGGCCAGGGTCTTTGCAAAAGGGGAACACAGACCGACCCTGGGCCTTTTTGGGATGGACCAGATCCTCTTTGATGCCACCGACCTGAACGTGCAGGTGGGAGACTGGGTGGAGGTGCTGAACCCCACCACGCTCACTGCAGATGTGCTCAGCGACTGGGGCGAAACCATCAGTTCACAGCTTCTGTCCTGCCTGGGGGCCAGGGTGGAACGCAGGTTGCGGGAATTTGCTGTGGGCCAGCAGCACAACAGAGAAGACTGAGAAATAGAAAACAGAGGGGATGTCCCCAGGCTTCCTCACGTTTCTGTCGGGTCCATCTGTTATGCTATTTACATATGAATGACCCATCTTTTGTTTTAAATGAACCCGAAAGCCTGACCTGACCCATGAACCAGCCCACTGCAGAACAACGCCAGATCATCCAGCACAACACCGGACCTGCCCTGGTCTACGCCGTGGCAGGGGCAGGGAAAACCAGCAGTCTGGTGCAGCGCATCGCAAGACTGGTGCGGGAAGGCCGGTTCCGTGCCGAGCGCATCCTGGCCACCAGTTTCAGCAGGGAAAGCGTGAAGGACATCCAGCAGAAACTGTCTGGGTTTCCAGAAGCCGGGCGGGTTCAGGTGAAAACCCTGCATGCGGTGGGTCTGGCGGTGCTGAAAAAAGCGGTGGAACTGGGCATCCTGCAAAATTTCAAATCCGAAATGGACAGCGAAGGCACCCGTGGCCGCCTGCTGGCCCAGGTGCTCAGGGAAGCCCGTTTGCAAGGGATGCTGCTGGACCCTTTTGATGCAGAGGACTTCATGAATTATGTGGGCACCTGCAAGGCCAGCCTGCAATACGCAGATTTGCTGGTCTGGGACTTTCCAGAAGAAGCCCTGGATGTGGTCAAGCAGGCGGAAGCCCCCCAGCACCTGCCCCATTACCTGCCCCTCTACCAGGCTTTTGAGCGCCTGCGGGAACGGGAGAACTTCATCACCTTCGATGACATGATTTTGCTGGCCTGGGAACTGTCCATCAAGCACCCAGTGCTGTTGCAGGATGTCTCTGGACGCTATGACTGTGTGCTGATTGATGAATACCAGGATTTGAACCTGGCCCAGTCGGAATTTGTGCATCTGCTGGTGCAAAACCACCTGAACATCATGGCCCTGGGAGACGACGACCAGACCATCTACAGCTGGCGTGGCTCCAGCCCGGAATTCATCCGCACTTTCCAGCAGCGTTATGGGGCCAGAAAATACTTCATCACCCACAACTTCCGGTCAAGGTCTTCCCAGCTGGCCCTGGCCCGCTTTGTGATCGAGCAGAACCAGCAGCGGGAACCCAAACCCCTCAGGCTCACCCGGGGTTTTGGTGGCCTGACCGCAGTGCACCCTGTGGAGTCCCAGTTTGAAACCGCCCGGCACATTGCGGACCAGATTGAACAGAACCAGAAAGCAGGGTTTGGTCTGAAAGACCACGCCGTGCTGGTGCGCACCTACGCCCTGACCCCCTTTCTGGAAACCGAACTGATGCAGCGCCAGATCCCTTACCGCATTCTGGGGGGCAAATCTTTTTACCGCCGGGATGAGGTGGTGGTGCTGCTGAATTATTTGCGGGTGGCCCAGGCCCTGCACCAGTTGCAGACCGGAGCAAAATTGAATCCTGTGCAGATCCGGGATTTGCGGGACCAGTTTCTGTCGGTGGTGGGTGCGCCCCGCAGGTTCATCACCCGGCAGTATGTGCATTCGCTGTTCATCCGGGTGCTGCAGCACGAAGAAGATTTGCTGCCCCAGGTGCAGGCAGACAGCGAAAACCCCAACCACCAGCGCTTCCAGGCAGGTTTGCAGGCCCTGCATTTTGTGCTGGACAGCCTGACCCGCATGGTGGCCTACGACACCCCGGCCCACACGGTGCTGGACAACCTGCTGTACTGGACCAATTTCGAGCAGCACCTGCAGAACACCACAGCAGACCCGGATCTGGCAGAGGCCCGCATGCTGGGGGTCAGGAACCTGATCCGTTACGCAGAAAGCCGGGGCAACACCGAGGACTTCCTGCAACACCTGGATTTCCTGGCCTTCCGGGAGGGCACCCTGGAGCAGATCAGCGATGACCGGGTGTTGATCACCACCCCTTACCGGGCCAAAGGGCTGGAATGGCCGGTGGTGTTCATTCCGGGCCTCAATGAAGGCACACTTCCCACCCTGCGCAGCCTGGAAGACCCTGCCCTGCTGGAAGAGGAAAGGCGGGTGCTGTACGTGGCGATCACCCGTGCCAGAGAGCACCTGCACCTGTACCATCTGGCCCGCGAGGATGCGGCCCCCATCAGCAGGTTTCTGGTGCCTTTGCAGGATCCGTCTGCAGACAAAGACCCCTCTGATGTCCCTGAACCCCATTTCCAGCAGGTGTTGCAGGAGGTGCAGCAGATCGAGGAGGCCCTGTCCTGTCCAGAAGAAGAACCCCTCACCCCGGCCCAGGTGCATGTGCTGGTTCGGGGCGTGGCACAACACCATTTTGGGGTTTATCTGGAGCACCACGCTTACCACCACTTCGATCTGGACCAGTTGATGGTGCTCAGCAGCAAGGTGCTGGGGGCCGTGCAGCAGCTCAAAGACATTGGGGGGTACAGTCCTGAGGAACTGCAGGTCTGGCAGGCTTACGGTCAGGCCCCTGCCCCGGTGAAATTCACCCGCCAGGATCTGGATGCTTTTGCAGGGGTGCTCAAGCGTTCCTGTGAGCGCAGCGCCTGAGGTTGCCCCTCCCTTGATGACCTGCTGGCATTGAACCCGGCCGCAGGGGTGGCAACACAAAAAAATGGCCTGTCACATTGCCAGCAGCCCACCGAAAAACATGGCTTCACGGCAGAAGTGCTGGGTGAGGGGAAAAAGGGCTGAATGAAACCCGTTACAGCAGCGAACTGGGCTACGACTTTCAGAAATAGACTTCAGAAATGCTGCACCCCCTCATCGGTGTTCTGTGAGGGGGTGTTTTTCATTCAGCTGAAACAGGTTCTGACGGGTTTCAGCTTCTGCCCATCCCTGAGAGCACCACATCGAAATCGAAGTTCTCAACAGCGTTCTGAATGGCTTTTGACAGCTGTGAATCGGTCTCAGAGAGGGTGTCCAGCAAATCCAGCACAGCCTGATCGTCTCCCATGCGCAGGGCCTGCTCCAGGCGGGTCAGCACCGCTTCGGGAATGCGCGTGAAGCGTTCTGGAATGAGAATCTCCTCGGGTTGCAGGTCCTGGTTTTGCGGTTCAGTGGGCGCATCGGCATACCTGAAACGCACCCCCAGGCGGTCGCTGAGGGTCTGGAAGATGGTTTCCTCCCGGAAAGGCTTGAACACCATGTCATCGCAGCCGGACTGCAGAATGGCTGTGCGCTCCTGCTCGAACACACTGGCCGTGAAAGCGATGATCTTGCAGCGCTCTGCCCCCTGCGTCTGCTCCAGTTCCCGGATGCTGCGGGTGGCCTGGTAGCCGTCCATCACGGGCATGCGGATGTCCATCCAGATCAGGTGGGGGTGCCAGTCCTGCCACACTTCAATGGCTTCCTGTCCGTTGCTGGCTTCTCTGGTTTCAAAGCCCACCGATTGCAGCAACTCGCACATCAGGGTGCGGTTTTCCCACATGTCGTCCACGACCAGCAGGCGCACAGGGGGATGCCCATGTTCCAGTCCCAGCACGTGGCGTTCGTCTTTCGGGCGCACGGCTTCCTGTTCTGCCAGGGGCAGTTTCACATCCATCTCGAAGGTGGTTCCGACCCCATGGCTGCTGCGCACCCGGATGTCTCCGCCCATCAGGCGCACAAAGGTTCTGCTGATCGCAAGGCCAAGCCCTGTGCCCTCGCGGTTTTTGCGTCCACTCTCGGTTTGCACAAAAGGCTCAAAAAGGGTGATGAGTTCTTCCTCTTTGATGCCCTCTCCGGTGTCCTCCACCTCGAAGTGGGCGGTGCTGCCCTCCCACCAGGCCCGCAACACCACGCCCCCATTGGAGGTGAATTTCACGGCGTTGCTGAGCAAATTGATCAGCACCTGACGCAGCTTCCCCTCATCACCACGCACAAAGCGGGGCAGGGAAGCATCAATTTCAAAGAACAGTTCGATCTTGCGGGCCTCGGAGCGCACCCGGATCATGCTTTCCACGGTTTGCAGCAGCAAATGCAGGTCAAAGGGATCTGCGGCCAGATTGACCTTGCCCGCCTCGATCTTGGAAATGGACAGCACATCGTTGATCAGTTCCAGCAGGTGCTCCCCGGAACGCTGGATGATGTCCAGTTGACGGCGGTCCTCCTCGTCCCGTCCGGGTTTGCGTTGCATCACCTGGGCAAAACCCAGCACGGCATTCAGGGGGGTTCTCAGTTCGTGGCTCATGTTGGCCAGAAAGACACTCTTGGCTTTGTTGGCCTCCAGGGCTTTCTTCTCGGATTCGATGGCAGCCTGGGCCTGACCCACCTGCACCACGGCAAGGGCCAGTTCTGCTTCCAGGCTTTTGCGGTCGGTGATGTCGGTCTGGATGGTGATGAAGCCCTGCACCTCTCCTGCTGCATTTTTCAGGGGGGTCACCGAAATCCAGGCCCAATAATTGCTGCCATTTTTGCGCTGCTGGAAAATTTCCCCCTCAAAGGTGCCCCCGGCCTGAATGGTGTTCCCGATTTCCTGCAACAGGCTTTCGTTGGTGCCCGTGGGGGTGAGGATGTCTCCTGGGCGCTGGCCCAGCACCTCTTCCAGGGTGTATCCGGTCAGGCTGGTGAAACCCTCATTGGCCCATTCGATGCAGTCATGAAAATCCGTCACCAGCACGGCATTCCGGGAGCGCCGGACCGCTTCGGCCAGACGGGTCATCTGGGCCTCGTTCAGCCGTTTCATTTCGGCCTCGTAGTATTTGCGCTCGGTGACATCGTTGCTGATGGTGATGAAGCCCTGAAATTCCCCCTTGTTGCCAAAAAGCGGAGTGGCCGAAATTTCCGCCCAGTATCCGGTGCCGTCTTTGCGGTAGTTGAAGATCTCGCCCCGGAAAGGCTCATGGTCCACAGCGCTGGAGTCGAAAGCCACGGCTGCGTCCAGATCGGTGTTGGGACCCCGCAGCACCTCTGCTGGACGCTTGCCACGCACCTCTTCCAGGGTGAAACCGTTGGATTCCGTGAAGTGGTCGTTCACCCAGATCAGTCGGTCTTCGTGGTCGGTGAGCAGCACCGAAACCTCCACCTTGTGGATGGCCTGCACGTAACGGGACAGCTCCCGTTCCATGGTCTTGCGTTCGGTGATGTCGGTCTGGGTGCACAGAAAACCGTCAAAATCGCCTTTTTCGTCATAGAGGGCAGAGACGCTGATCAGGGCCCAGTACCCACTGCCGTCTTTCTTGTAGTTGTAGACTTCGCCTTCAAAGGTCTGCCCTCTGGCAATGCTGTCCTGGATGTCCAGCGTCACAATGCTTTCCGAATTCTCGCCCTGCAGCAGGTCTGGGGGGCTCTTGCCCTCCACCTCTTCCAGGGTGTAGCCGGTCAGCAGGGTGAATCCGGTGTTGACCCAGATCAGTTCGTCTTTGCGGTTGGTGATCATCACGGCGTTCTGGCTTTGCTGGATGGCCAGCAGCAGCAACCTGGGATCCACCTGGCTGGGAAGCTCCTTGCGCGGGTCAATCATGAGATTCCTCCTGCATGCACCCGGTTGCGCCCCGCAGCTTTGGCCTCGTAGAGCAGCGCATCCACCCGCGAACTGAGCGAGGTGAGGGTGTCTGTGGGCTCAAACGCCGTCACGCCAAAACTGGCGGTCACGGCCCCCACCGAGCCGGCTGGAGTCAGGGCCAGGCTTTCCCGCATTTTTTCGGCCATTTTCTCTCCGGCTTTCAGGTCGGTGTGCCTGAGCAGCACCATGAATTCCTCGCCGCCCCAGCGTGCCGTGATGTCGGTGGTCCGCACCCTGGAACGCAGCAGTTTCGCCACATGTCTGAGCACTTCATCTCCCTGGTCGTGCCCGTGGGTGTCGTTGACCTTCTTGAAGTGGTCCACATCCAGCATCACCAGCGCGAAAGGGGTGCCGTGCCGCTGGGAGAACTTGATCTCCTCCTCCGCCGCCTCGATGAATTTGCGGCGGTTGAACAGCCCGGTCAAAACATCGGTGGTGGCGTGGCGGGTCAGTTCAGCGTTTGCCCGTTCCAGTTCACGGTTTTTTTCCTCCAGAATGGCATTCAATGCAGCCAGTTCACGTTGCAACCGGAAGATTTTCAACTGGCAATCCACCCGGGCCAGCACCTCTTCGGCCTGAAAGGGCTTGGTCACGAAATCCACCCCACCCACCTCAAAGCCCCTGACCTTGTCCAGCACGTCATTGAGGGCACTGATGAAGATCACGGGAATCAGGGGGCCATGCTCGGTGGCTTTCAGGCGGCGGCAGGTTTCATACCCGTCCATCTCGGGCATCATGATGTCCAGCATGATCAGGTCCGGGCGTGCAAAACCCGCCTGGTCCAGGGCCAGCTGCCCGCTTTTGGCGGCACGCACCCGGTACCCCGCCTCGCGCAAAATGCCCGCCAGCAAAGTCAGGTTGTGCGGGTTGTCGTCAACAATCAGGATGTCGCCCTTGCTCATTTGGTGCCCCTTCCTCTGCAAGCCAGAGAACTGAATCTGGAAAGTGTTCTCCCAGATTTTACGGGTTTGGGCTGCTGGAGGTACACAGGCCACGGTGTTTGGGATCAATTCAGGGCTTCTGGCAAGCGAAGCTGTCCATCAGCAGTGATAGACAGGCAAACAGTCTGGGATTTTTGTGTTCTGGGCCGTCAGAACATCAGGGCAATGCCGTAAGGGATGATGTGCGGCTTTCCCGTGTCCGGGTCTTCCAGGAAGCAGGCTGTGGATCTCTGGGTTAAGAGGACAGCAGATGGCGGCTGGCCCTCCCACAAAGCAAACCCCTGTGGTTTCACGATCTGCAGAGGCCTGCTGCACAGCAGCAATAAATGAGGACAACAGCTTTTTCGGTCTGTTGCCCTCTCCATGGACGCTGAAGATCAGCGTTTTGCACATCTGTGCTCCTGGATGCTGGACTTCAGGGGCTCCACTTTTTGACAAGGTCCGCCACTTTACCGTCTTTTCTCTGCAAACCTTCCACGACCCTTTCACGCTCCAGGGGGGTGCGGTTCTGGCTGAGCTTGTATTTCCCTTCCAGTCGGGTGATGTGGATGTCAAACACCAGAATGGCCCGCGCCATTTTTTGCAGGGCCTCCTCGCTGAGGTCCAGTTCCCAGGGGGTGGGCTGGTGTTGCTCGTGGTGGGTGACCAGCTGACGCAGGTGCCCGGACACGCGCTGCGGATCGGTCACCGGGTGGAAAGTGCCATAAGCATGCACGGCGGTGTAATTCCAGGTGGGAACCTCTCCGGTCTGCTGGTACCATCCTGCAGAAACGTAAGCATGGGGCCCCTGGAACATCACCAGCACCTCCTGTCCATCGAGTTTGCTGTGCTGGTTTGCTCTGGCCACATGGCCGGAGATGCGGCCTTCTTCGATCAGCAGGGGCAGGTGGGTGGCCATGAAAGGCTGCTGGCTGACCAGTGTGGAGAAGCTGTGGGCCTGCATGAAACGGTGAAGTTCTGTCGGGTCGTCCTGTTTGAAGTAAGGGGGGCGGTACATGGGACCAGTATGGCCTCAAAGTGGTTGCTCCAACAGGTCCATTTTCTGAAAAAATCGAGGGTCCAATGATGGGTCAGCTGCCCTGGAGAGATGAAGTCCAGACCCGACCCCTGATTCAGGTGACAGCTGGCAACCCTTGCGTGGTGAAGAGGTCACAACGGACCTGCGCTGGTTTCAGCACGACTTCAGTTCAACTTGCGTGCCTGACGGCATTCAGACAGGCTGTCAGGTTACGATCAGCTTTCTTCACTTTGACCTCAGTGCGTCTCAGACGCATTTCAGCACGCTCTTTTAGCATCAGATCAGGAAGGGCATGGGGAAAGCTTCCCCGGGAGGTGATGCTGAATGCTGTTTTTGATTTCACTCTTGATTGGCCTGATTTTTGGACTTCTGATTGGCGGAGCGGTTCTGCTGCTTGCTCATGGCATCACTGGCACCCGAATCCTGCAAAAAGCACCAGGGCCCATGAAAGTGCCCATCAAGGCACCCGGCAAAGCTCCTGCACAACCTGCAATGAAACACTGGATTGGATGAAACACTGGATTGGATGAAACACTGGATTTTTGTTTTTGAGGGGGAGGACCGCAAAGCTCTGGCTGGCGGTCTTTTTCAAGCTTTTTCAAGCTTTTTCAAGTTGATGATTTTCTGTGGTGCAAAGCGAAAAAAGCCAGCCCTGAAGAAAGCAGGGCTTTGAAGCCAGAGGTATGGTTCCCTGTGCAGCCACACTGCCCTTGACGCTGGCTTTGCGTGAAGACCGGGATGCTGGGCGTTTCGTTCTGCTCTTGACATCATCTTCAAAACACCGTATATTTTACATATAAGTTAATTAACAGGAGTGTTAAATAACATGACGGAGCAGGATCCCCTCAGCACCACCCTGGCCGCCCTCTCTGACCCGGTGCGTCGGGCCATCCTGATGCGTCTGGCCGAAGGGGAAGCCACTGTGAACGAGCTCGCAGAACCCTTCGACATCTCGCTTCCTGCCATTTCCAGACACCTGAAAGTGCTGGAACATGCAGGCCTGATTTCCAGAAGCAGAGAAGCCCAGTGGCGGCCCTGCAAACTGGAAACCGAAAAACTGAAAGAAGTCTCGGACTGGATTTCCCAGTACAAAAAATTCTGGGAAGAAAATTTTGACCGTCTGGATGATTACCTCAGGCATTTGAAGCAAAAGGAGCAAAACCATGCAGCAAACCCCACAGAACCTGACCAGTGAATCCAGCCAGCATCCTTTCTTTCTGCAACGCACCTTTGATGCCCCCAGAACCCTGCTGTTTGAGGTGTTCACCCAGCCCGAGCACCTGGCCCAGTGGTGGGGGCCTGCCGGAATGAACCTTCAGGTGGAACGCCTGGATTTGCAGGAACAGGGCCTGTTCCTCTACAGCATGGAAAGGGATGGCCAGAAAAGCTACGGACGCTTCCAGTACCAGGACATTCAGGCTCCAGAAAGACTGGTTTACACCAGTGCCTTCTGTGATGAAAACGGCCATGCCATCCGTGCCCCTTTCAATCCCAACTGGCCGCTCGAACTCCTCAACATCCTGACTTTTGAAGAACAGGACGGCAAAACCATCCTGACCCTGCAGGGCGGCCCCATCCACGCCACCCCCGAAGAAACCCAGCTGTACATTGGCTTCATGCAGAACCTCAGGCAGGGCATGGGCGGGACCCTGGACCAGCTTGAAGCGTATTTGCAGCGGCTCTGATGGGGTGAATTTGGCACATAAGCCTCCGGTTACCAGACCATGCAAAGGGTGGCAGACCCTTTGCTGACCCTGTGAACTGACCTGTGAGCATCCAGAGAAAAGAAGGCAGGGAATCCCTGCCTTCTTTTCTTTTTGTGTGGCTTTATTTGATGCCCTGCAGCAAAGTCAGCACCGTTTTCAGTTCGGTCTTGAACGGATCCACCGTGAAAGCGTTGGCGGCTTTCGTGATTGCGCTCATGTTGCCTCTGGGTCCACCCTGAAGGGGTGTTCCATTGGGACCACCCTGAGGAGGGGTGCCCTGCTGGCCACTGGGAGGGGTGTCATTCTGTCCATTGGGACGGTTCTGCACGTTCTGCCCATTGGAACCTGCCTGTCCGTTCTGCCCGCCAGGTCCGAAACCCTGGCTGTCCAGCCAGGTGAGCTGCTTGTCACTCAGGATGGTGTCCTCAATTTTCACCAGGATGCTGTCTGCCTGGGTTGCAGTCAGGGACTTGCGGGTTTGCAGGTCTTTCAGGATGGGGATGAGTTTGGCAGCCTGCGCTTTGCTGATCGCCAGTCCTTTCTGCTTGTGCAGGTTGCCCAGTTGCCGGATTTCACGGGAAAGGTCCAGAATGGGGCGGATCTTGTCCATCTCTGCACGCATCTGGCTGTTCTGGCCCTGGGTCTGGTTTCCGGTCTGGGCTTGCTGGGCGAGGGCGGGGGAGAGGCTGAGGACCAGCAGCGTAACGGCTCTGAGGGTGTTTTTGCTTTTCATGGTGTTTCCTTTCTCACTCGCAACCGCTTTATTCATAACGCAGCGAGTCTACGGGGTCGAGTTTTGCAGCGCGGGTGGCAGGGTAATAACCGAAGAACACCCCCACCACCACCGAAAAAGTGAAGGCCAGCAGCATGCTGGACACCGAAGTGACCGGGGTGATGCCCAGCAGTTTCCCGACCACGCTTGCCAGGGTGAGTCCCAGTCCGATGCCCAGCAGCCCTCCTCCAACGGAGAGGACCACGGACTCGGTGAGAAACTGGGTGAGGATGTCTCTGGGTTTGGCCCCCAGGGCTTTCCTGATGCCGATTTCACGGGTGCGTTCGGTGACCGAGACCAGCATGATGTTCATGATGCCGATGCCGCCCACCAGCAAGCTGATTCCTGCGACCCCGCCCAGAAACAGCGTCAACGTCTGGGACACCTGATTCACACTTGCCAGGGCATCTGCCTGATTCTGCACCTGAAAGTCGTAGGTGCTGGAATCGGTCTGCTCATGGGTGCGGGCCAGAATGCTGGTGATTTCGGTTTGCAGGTCGGTCAGGCTGTCCTTGTCTTTGCCCTGGATGTAGATGTTGGACACCTTGGGGTTGGAGGTGCTGGACCTCGACAACCTTCTCAGGTAGGTGCTCAGCGGAATGATCACCGAGGAGTTCACATTGTTGAAGCCCGCGTTTCCCTTGTCCGGCAGCACACCCACCACCGTGAAAGAAATCCCGCCCAGTTTGATCTTCTGGCCCAGCGGGTCTGCCGTATCAAAGAGGTCCTGGGCCACCTGATACCCCAGCACCACCACGCGCTTTTTGCCTTCCTGGTCTGCGTTTGTGATGAAGGCGCCTTTTTCCACAGCGGAGTTGCGCACCGCTGCGTAATCGGCGGTGGTGCCCATCACCGAGACGTTCTGGTTGTTCTTGCCGGACTTGACCTGATAACGCCCGGAACTGGTGGGGGCAATGCCTGCCACCTGATCCGAGAGTTCGCTCTGGATGGCCTCCAGGTCTTTCATGGTGATGGTCTGGTTGTCTCCTCCGCGCACCAGCCCTCCTGCAGCAGGTCCGCCCCTGCCGCCCATGTTGGTCTGCACGGTGAGCAGGTTGGTTCCGAGGCTCTCTAAAGATTTGGTGATGTTGCTGGTGGATCCCTGCCCAATCTCCACCAGGGCGACCACGGCAGCCACACCAATCACCATGCCCAGCACGGTCAGGGCAGACCTGAGGGGGTTCCCGATGATGGCTTTCCAGGCAATCCGAAAAATCACCCCCGGCCCGATGCTTCGTCTGGCGGGTTTCTCCTTTGTGGGACTCTTTTGCAGGGTGGTGCTCATGCGGTCACCCCCTCGATGTTGCCGTCCCGGATGCGGATGATGCGTCGGGTTCGGGCAGCGACTTCCATTTCATGGGTCACGATGATCACCGTCACCCCTTCCTGATTCAGCGACTCGAACAGGTTCATCACCTCTTCCCCCGTTCGGGTGTCCAGCGCTCCGGTCGGTTCATCGGCCAGCAGCAAACTCGGGTTGGTGGTTAACGCCCTGGCAATCGCCACCCTCTGCTTCTGGCCTCCGGAAAGCTGAGAAGGGAGGTTTCTCCATTTGTCGGCCAGTCCGACTTTTTCCAGCAGGCCCATGGCAACCTCTCTGCGTTCCCGTGTTCCATATCCTGCATAAGTCAGGGGGACCTCGACGTTTTCCAGCACGTTCATTCTGGAGAGCAAGAAGAAAGACTGAAAGACAAAACCGATGTGCTGGTTCCTGAAGTCGCTTCGCTGGTTCTCGCTCAATTGGGTGACATCCTGACCGTTCAGGAAGTACTGACCACTGGAGGGACGGTCTAAGAGGCCGATGATCTGCATGAGGGTGGTTTTTCCGCTGCCAGAGGGTCCAATGAGGGAAACCATTTCGGCTTTTTCTATGGTGACATCCACCCCTTTGAGCGCTTCAAAAGTGTCCTCCCCGATTTTGTAGACCTTGCTGGCCCCCTGAACCTGCACCACCGGATGAAGGGAAAGCAGGCTCATGGAGGGCCTCCGGGTCCTCCACCGAAGCCACCAATGCCCAGCCCACTCTGGTTCTGACGCTGGGTGTTGCCAGAATTGGCAGTGCTGCTGGAAGCTGTGCTGGTGGTGCCGGTGGTGGGCACGATCACCTTCTGACCCGGTTCCAGACCAGAGGTGATCACGGTGTTGGTGCCGTCCTCTGCTCCAGTGCGCACCCGCACCATTTCCTTGCTGCCGTCCTCTTTCTGCACCTCCACATAAGAGCGTTCCCGCACCTGCTGGATGGCTTTGCTGCTCACCACGGTCGCGACAGGCAAATCCAGAATCACGATGCTGGCCTCGGCACTCATGCCCGGTTTCAGCAGGCCCCCCTGGTTCTCAATCAGCACGTAGGCGTTGTAGACCGCAATGTTGCTGGAGATGGTGGCAGAGGGGTCCACCTGGGTGACGGTTCCCTCAAAAGTCTGGTCTGGTACAGCGTCCAGTGTGATTTCCACCTTCTGGCTGGTTTTGACCTTGCTGATCTCGGTTTCATCCACCTGCACCGGGATTTTGATTTTGCTGTCGTCCTGCAGGGTTAAAATGCCAGAGCTGTTTCCCACGGTGCTGCCCGTGCTGGAATCCAGGCTGCTGACCACCCCGGAGATGGGCGCGTAGATTCGGGTGAGGGCCAGATTGTCTTTTGCCGTCTTTACAGTGATTTCAGCTTGCTGCACGGCAAGTTGTGCAGCTTTGAGGTCCTGGGCTCCGGTGGTGTTTTTGGTGGAGATGCTTGCTCGGGCGCTCTCCAGGTTCAGTCTGGCTGTGGTCAGGTTGCTTTCTGCTTTGATCAGGCTGTTTTTAGAGTCCTGCAAGGCCTGGGCACTGATGCCGCCCGCGTTGTAGATCTTCTGGTTGGCATTCAGGGTGGTTAAAGCCGTGTTGTAATCGTTCTGGGCACCGGTGTAGCTGAGCCCGGCAGAATCCATGGCACTTTGCTGGCTGGAAAGGCTGCTTTGCAAGCTGGTCCGGGTGGAGGCCAGTTGCAACTCTGCTTTCTGCAGGGAAATCTGGGCATCGGTTAAACCCCGCTGGTAGGTGTCGGCAGAGATTTCTGCGACCAGCTCACCTTTTTTCACCCGGTCCCCCACCTGCTTCTTGAAGGTCAGGATTCCTGAGACTTCGGATTTCACAGCAAAGCTCTGCACTGCAGCAAGGGAGCCTGAACCATCCACGGTGATTTTGAACTGTTCGCTGCTGACTTCTGCGGTTTGCACGGTGGTGGCCGTCTGGGTGCTTTGCTGGGCCTTGCTGGTCCTGTACCAGTGATACCCACCTCCGCCCCCAAGAACCAGCAGCACGGTGCCTGCAGTCAGCAGTCCGCGCATCTTTCTGTTCATTCCACGCCCCCAATCACGTTCAGGGCATCGGTGCCGGAAGCCACAGCCAGACTGGCCACAGCTTTCAGGTAGCTGTCCTGGGCCTGCAACACAGATTGTTCACTGCTCAGCACGCTGGTTTCGGTTTGCTTGAGGCTGTACCGTGAGATCTGGCCGTTCTTGTACTTGACCTGATCCTGGGCCAGTGTGGCCTGACTGGTTTTCAAATCTTCACTGGCGGCTTTGCTTTTCTCCAGGGCGTTGTTCAGGCTCTGAAACGCATCTTTGATCGAGGTGGTGCTGCTGGTTTTCAGGGTGCTGAGGTTGCGCTGGGCATTTTCCAGGCTGGCTTTTGCACTGTCCAGGGTGTTTTTTGGGGTGTAATCGTTGTCCGAGAACTGCACGGTCATGGTGTTCAGGGCCACGGACTGCATGGCCTGCAGCAGGGTGGGCAAATTCTCAGTGCTGCCTTTCAGCAGCTCATCCAGCTTTTGCAGCTTCAGGTCAAATTTTGGCTGACTGACGATGTAACTGTCGGGCAGGCTGCCCGCAGTGTAGGCGTTCAGTTTCTCCTGCAGCACAGGAAAGCTGGCCTGGGCGTTTTTGAGGTCCTGCTGGCTGGAATTCAGGGTGTTCTGGGCTTTGCTCACGTCCAGCTGCGTGGCGTTTTTGGTGGCCAGTTTGGCCTTCGCCACATCCAGAGACATCTGATTCAGGTCCACCTGGGCCTTCAGGACATTGAGGTTCTCCTGGGCTTCCAGCACACCCAGGTAAGCAGAAAGCACGTTCTGTACGACCTGCAGTTTCACGAAACTCAGGCGCAGGTTTTCCAGTTGCACGCTCTGCTGCGCCTGGGTGAGGGGGGTGATCAGGGTGCTGGAATCGGCAGTCAGGGCCACCAGATTGGCTTTAGCGGTGTCCAGGGTGCTTTTCTGGCTGGCCAGATCGCTGCCCTTCTCCAGGGCCAGTTTCAGCACGTCGCTGTAATTCAGGGTGGGGGCGGCCTGGGCGAAACCGGCTCCCAGGGCAAGGGACACAACAACAACGGTGGCATTTTTCATGGGGTCACTCCTTCAAGGGTCTGGCCTGCGCTGATGAGCAATTCAAGCTGGGCGCTGGTCAGGCTGGATTGGCTGGTTTTGAGGTTGAGCCGGGCATTGTCCAGAGAAAGCTGGGCAGATTGTTCATCCAGGGCGGTGCTCAGGCCTGCTTTGACCCGTGCCTGCACCCCTTTCAGGTGTTCTTCCGCAAGGGAAAGGGCCATCTGGTTGTTCTGCACCTGTGCTGTGGTGTTTTCCAGCTGGGCGTAGCGCTGTTTGATCTCCAGGGTGGCGTTGTTGATGGCGGTGTCCAGCGCATTCTGGGCAGATTTGACGTTCAGGGCCAGGGTGCCCAGACTCGCCTCACTGGCCGGGTCCAGCAGCGGAATGCTGGCCGAAAGGGAGAACTTCACCCCTCCGCTGCTGTTTGACCCGAAGCTGTAACTGCTTTGCAGGCTTCCGACTCCGGTTTTCAGGTTGAGGCCAGCACCCACGCTCAGGTCGCTGTAACTGGCGGTGGTGTTCAGGGTGACATCGGGCAGTTTTTTGTTTTGCTGGGCCTGTTGCAGGTTTTGCTGGGCCTGGGTGACGGCCAGCGCGGCTTTTTGCAGGTCGTTGCGGTTTTGCAGGGCCAGGGTTTGCCATTGTTGCAGGCTGTGGGTCTGAACATTCAGGGTGGTGTCTGTGCTGTATTCCCCGTCTGGGAAAGCCATTCCGGTGCTGGTCAGCAGTTCTTCGCGGGCCAGATTGAGGTTGCTTTCTGCGGTGAGCACGGCGGCTCTGGCCTCCAAAGCTTTTTGCCGGGCCTGCAGCAGGGATTCTGCACTGGTGGTCCCCTGAGTACGCTGCTGCTCACTGACGGCCAGTTGTGCCTCCAGCAGAATCTGGTTCTTGCGGGCCACTTCGATTTTCAGCTGGTTCAGGGCCAGCGTGAAATACCCCTGGGTGGCTTTCATCAGCAGGGTGTTCTGCTGGGTTTGCACCTCCAGCAAAGTTTGTGTCAGGTTCTGTTCGCTGGTGCTGATGGTCTGAAAAGCGCTGGCCCAGGGCAGCACGGCTGCGGAGGCGCTGACGCCCACCGAGCCGCTCTGGTTCAGGCTGGAAAAATCACTGGTGTTCAGGCTGTAATTTCCTGAAGCGTTGACAGTCCACTGGGTGGCGGCCTGGGCTGCTTTCAGGTTCTGATGGGCTTTTTCTGCGGCAAGGTTCAGATTCTGCCACACTGCTGTGGTGGGCAGCTGCTTCAGGGCTTCACCCAGTGAGAAGGGTGCAGCGTGGGCCTGCATGAGTCCAAGGGTGAGCAGCAAGGGGATGGGTCGGGCAAAGCGCACAGGTTTACCTCCGAGATTGAGTGTGCTGGCATCCCGTTAAGCGCCTGTGTTCAGGGTGTTAAGAATGTGTGTAGACCATGGAGAGGGTGAACTTGCCCTTGTGTGTATCGTTTTGATGGTGTACTATTGCACTAAGACACCTGACTGTCTCAGCCCAGCATTGATCCCACCCAGGAGAAACCCATATGAAACCCATTGAACGGCAAACCGTGCTGTCCACCCTGTGGATTTTCGCCATTCTGAACTACCTTTATGCCGATGTGCTGGGCCTGATGGATGGCCCCCTGCTCAAACAGTACCTCTCTGGAACCATCAACGGCATCACCGTTACGCCGGGCTTTCTGTTTCTGTCAGGGGTTCTGATGGAAATTGCCATTGTGATGGTTCCGGTGTCCCGACTCGTTCCTGCAGGTCCCTGGAACCGCTGGCTCAACGTGGGTGCCGCCCTGATTCACACCCTTGCTGTGGCAGGTTCACTCTTTGTGGGACCCAAAGCCTATTATGTTTTCTTTGCCAGCATAGAGATCATGACCACGCTGGCCATTCTGGTGCTGGCCTGGAGCTGGAAAACGGCCCCCTCAATGCCGCACAATCAGCCTTCTGCTTTGAACACCTGATACCCATTGCGACCGCTGTGCTTGGCACGGTAAAGGGCCTGATCTGCACCTTCCACCCATTCATCCACACCCAGTGGGCTGTCCTGCAGGGTGTGGATGCCAATGCTGACGGTCACGTGGCTGGCCACCAGGGATTTTTCATGGGGCAACCCCAGCTGCTCAATGGCCTGCAGGATGCGTTTTGCTGCCCGCTCTGCACCATCCTGTCCGGTGCCAGGCAGCACCACCGCAAATTCTTCCCCGCCATACCGGGCCACAATGTCCCGGCTGTCCCGCACGGTGCTGCGCAGACCCTGAGCCACCTGCTTCAGGCACACATCCCCCTGGCGGTGCCCGTAGCAATCGTTGTACTGCTTGAAATGGTCCACATCCAGCATCAACAGGGAGACAGGCTGATGGGTGATCTGGTGCTCCATCAGAACGCGCTGCAACAGATCGTCCAGCACGGCCCGGTTGAACAGTCCGGTCAGGCCATCGAGCTGGGAAGAGACCTGCAGGGCGGCGTGGGCGGCCTTCAGTTGCTCTTCTGCCCCCAGCCTTTCTGAGATTTCCTGCCGGAGCTGCCTGGTGCGGGCCTCCACCTGCAGTTCCAGCTCCTGCACGCTGCGTTTCTGCTCTTCCACCCTCGCCACCAGATGCACGGCGTGGGCAATGCTCTGCAGGGGGGTTTCATCCTGCAAGGTGTCTTCATGGATGCGGCAGATGAAGAGCCCGTAGTGCTGGTCTCCCACCACCAGCGGGAACACCAGACGGTGCCCGTGGTCCAGTTCATGCTGCAAAAAGTCAGGAAGCAACTGTTTCACCGGGAAAAGCCCCTGGTCTTCCAGGTCCTGTTCCTGCATCAGAACCAGCCTGCCCAGCAAAGGAATCTCCGGGCCAGACCGCTCGTAAAGCACGATCCTGCCCCCCTGAATGCCCAGTTCTTCCAGGTAGGTGCGCACATTGAGCATCAGCTCAATCATGGAAGGCTGCGCCACCACATTGAGGTGTGCAGCATGGCGGGCCCCCAGGGTGTGCTGCAGGCTGGCACTGGACAGGGCAATGCTCAGGGCGTCCAGCAGCATCCGCTGGGCCTGCCCATACACCTGTTCCAGATGCGGCAGTGGGCAGGCACCGGACTGGACGCGCCGGTACACCCCTTCCAGCCAGTTCCTCCAGGCTTGCAGTTTCAACTGGTCCTGCAACTGGATGGGCAGCACCCCCTCCCAGATTTTCAGGAAGGCCCCCAGTTGCTCAGCATCCGCTGCTGCAGCCAGAAACAGGATTTCCAGCTGTTTGTACAGGGGATTTTCCTCCTGGGGCATCTGGGCCGGGGTGCCGCAGGACTGGCGCACCCGCAATTCCGTGGGCAAATCCAGTTCTGCTGGAACACTTTCCCCCTGAATCAGGGCATGCAGGAGTTCTGCGGCCTGCATGCCCTGCTCAAACCAGGGTTGCCGGACCGTGGTGAGGGGAGGCACCGCCAGCACCGCCGAGGGGGTGTCATCAAACCCCACCACCGCCACATCCCCCGGAACCCGCAGGTGGTGTTCCCGCAAAGCCAGCACGGCAGACAGGGCCATTTCATCGTTGGCGCACACCACACACTCAAAGTCCTGTCTGAGGTGCAGGAGTTTGCGCATCTCCAGCAGGGCCTTGACGGCAGAAAAATCCCCATCCACAAACAGGGCATTTGCCGGGTCAAGGTGGTGCCGTTCCAGGCTTTCCCGGAAGGCCTGTTCTCTTTCAATGGCCTCCTGGTTGGTGGGCCAGCCCCGCAGAAACACAAACCGCTGGTATCCCCGCGTCTCAATCAGGTGATCCATCATGTTGTGGATCCCCACCGGGTTGTTCACCGTGACGGTGGGTACATCTGCAATGCGGGTGGTGACACTGACGGTGGGCAGGGGTTTCCGGGCCAGAAAATCCTGCCAGTCCTGCTGTCCCAGGTGGCTGCTGAGGGCATGCAGCAGCAGCACCCGCCCCTGGTGCTGTTCCTGATCGATCAGGTCGTACAGCTGGTTGGCGTGCAGGTGCGGAGAAATCTCCCGACCCAGATACACCTGGGCAGAGGTGCCCATGGCACTGAACCGGGTCAGAATGCCCTTCAGCACAGAAATCTGATAGCTGTAGAGGTGGTCTGCCAGCACCGCCACCCGTTCATGAAGAAATGTCATCGTTGCCCCCACGTCCCTGCAGGATTCTGCTTCTGTTTTAGAACATGGGGCATTACAGTTTTCCCATTTTTCTGTTAAAAACCTGGGTGGACAGAAAACCGCTGTGCTGTGGGGGTTCTTTTGAGGAGGGTTTATTGATCCCAGCGAATTTGGTCCTCCCATTTCTCTTGTCGATGTGAACCTCAATGTGTTGGGTGCCAGCAACGTTGCAGATAACGCTAAACTGAATTCCTCGGGTAGCGTCGTGCTGACTGAAGCCACCTTGCCCACACCAGAGTTGAAGCCAAACCTGGTGGGAAGTGCAGGAAGCTCAGGTTGGTGCACCCGACAGTGAACTCAACCCTTACATTATTGGTAATGACAAAAATCTATGGAACAAGCAGGTCTACTGGGGAGGCATCCAGAGCTTTGTTCCCTCAGAAATCTGGCTGAGCAAGCCGTCCAAGAAGGCAAAAAACTCCTGATCGTCCCCAAAACACTCCTGATAGCCATCATTGAACCCGTATTCAAATTCAGCTTCTTTTTGCTGGTAAACCTCTACGTCCTCAAAGCCGATGCCCCAAAAGCGAACGGAGGGACTGACCTCCCGAAAGTCCACCCAGATCAACATGCCCTGAAAACGGATTTCCACTAGGGGATGCCCGTCAGCCTCTCCCTCAAACTCAAAGCCATCATCGAAATGACTTTTTTGCTGTAGGAGATGGGTCCAGAGCAAGTCAAACTTCTGAGTTTTGATCAACATGCTCACCTCGTATCAGCTTACTGTTTTCTGCGTCCTGAAAACTGAAAATGTCTGCCATGACCTGGCACCCTTCCCGTCTGACACGGTCTCAATTGGAAGAGAGGCGTCTGGCCTTCGCTGCATATCTCCAGCAGCACCCACAACCTTGCCAGATGGTCTGCCAACACTTCAAAATCAGCAAATCCACGTTCTACCTGTGGAGAAAGCAGCTCAACCACGCAGGTATTGAGGGTCTGAAATCCAGAAAAGCATCGGGACGGCCTCGTCGCCTGTCAAAAGAGCAAGAAACAGAGCTGGGAGGGTGCTTACAGGACAATCCCGTCAAACACGGTTTTTCAGATGCTACCTGGACGGGTCCCAGGGTCAGAGACTGGATTGGCCTGCGTTTTGGGGTGTGGTACCATCCGGACCATGTGAGCCGGGTGCTGCGGAGGCTGGGCTTCTCCCACCAGAAACCCGAAAAACGGGCTATCGAACGCAATCAGAGTCAGATTCAACAATGGATCGCAGAGACCATTCCAGAAATCAAAAAGGAAATCCAGTCTGGAACAACCCTGGTCTTTCTGGATGAAGCTGGTTTCAGCATGAAAACCACCACCCGCAAAACCTGGGCCACCCGTGGGAAAACGCCTTTGATTCCTGCTTGCACCAACTGGGAAAAACTCTCTGTGGTCGGTGGCCTGACCAGCAGTGGAAAGTTCTATCAACACACGGTGCAGGGTGCCTGCAAGGGTGAAAAGATTGCTCAGTTTCTTAGACACCTGCTGAAACAGGTTCCTGGAAAGCTGATTGTTGTGCTGGACAATGCTGGCATCCATAAAGGTAAAGCAGTACAGGAGGTCCTAAAATCTACCGACCCACTTTCCCTGCGGTTTTTGCCACCTTACGCACCGGAACTCAACCCGATTGAGTGGATTTGGGCATGGGTGAAAAGCAATCGGCTGGGCAACAAGCTGTCCAGATCTTTGCAGGAACTGAAAGACAGACTCCGTCTGGCCTGGCAGCAGGTCAGGCGGATGGACTTGCAGGCTTTTAACAGGTCAGGCACATGGTCTGACAAATAATGCATCTACCAATAGGGCCGCCAGCAAGCTGTTCCTGCGGCGGAAGGAAGACAATTTGCGCAGGATCACTGAGGCCGTCACATGCCCACTTTTGATGCTGGTCACCAGACGCAGGATGTCCTCCCAGTGTCGGGCGACCAATGCACGGTCATACCCACCTCCGACCACTGAGCCCAATGTGGGGTATTTCTTGCGGCGGTCCGGAACAAAGATCTTCAGGTGCTTCAGATCCCGGATCCTCGGGGTGAACCGGAAGCCCAGCAGGTTCAGCAGGGCAAACACCGCCTCGGTAAAACCATGGGTGTCGGTGGTGTGCTCGGTGATCCGCAAGTCACTCTGGTGGTACAGCAGACCATCCAGGATGTGCAAAGCGTCCCGTTCATTGCTGGCAATCACCTTGGTGTAAAACGGCGAATATTGATCCGGGTCGTTCGTTGAGATGATTGTGTGTTAGGCCAGGCTCCCAGGTGGGAGAATGGACCTGTCATGCCCCCTCGAGTCGGTAA